>PKDH01000032.1 GCA_002863045.1 Legionella sp. | reverse complement strand
CACCTTCACCAGTGTTTTGGGCAAAATGGCCTAATTGCGCACCTTTATTTAACGCCATGATGGCACGCGGCGATAATGAACCAAAACTCATCGCCGAAATATTCAACCTTGAAGCGCAATAAGGTTGGCTGCCATTTTCATGACGACCAACATGAATGCGTGGCTCAACTTCCGAAGCAACCTTGGGTGCAAGCGAATGTAACACCCAGGTATAACCAATTTTATTTACATCCTTCTCGGTACCAAAAGGGACGGTATCTCGTACATTTTTAGCGCGCTGATAAATAATCGAACGTGTCTCACGGTTAAAAGGTCGTTCTGATTCATCGCTGGCAATAAAATACTGCTGAATTTCAGGTCGGAAAAACTCTAGAATAAAACGCGCATGACCTAATACTGGAAAATTGCGTAAAATAGCATGTTTTTTTTGTACTAAGTCGTATATCCATAATGCAACGATAGGAACTAATAGTACTAAAAACCATTGACCGTCTTGTAGCATAATAAGTGTTAATAACACCCCTAATAAAACAACTCCAAAGCCTAGGTACCATTGACGACGCATGCTTTTGTCCTTTTAAGCCAGTTAATTCTGTAAAGTATAGAGCAATAGGCTACAATAGCCTCTTTATTTAACGGGATTCAAATAAAAATGAGCAACCAAGCTGCCAATCAAGTGACAACAGCCCATCACGAAGATAATCAACCACCAACGACACCACAAGACCGCCTTGAAATCATCAAGCAAGAAATCGATGGTTTGGTTAATCAAGCCACACTTAAACCCAGTTGGTTTACGAAAATGGCTTTTTTTTGGCGAAAATTACCCTGGTTTGCTAAGCTTTTTGTCATAGCATTTGTGGCAGCTATACTTATTACATTATTGGTGGCGAGCATCTTCTTTAATATTGTCACTTTAATCAGCATCAGTGCCATTTTATTGGTACAGACAAGCGTATTTTTAGCTTTTTTGCATAATCATAGCCGGCATTTAGCCAAACCAAGTACGCAAGTTCAACAGAGCATGCTCTCTTTAGCAGCATTGCTTGACGCCACCATTGATGATTTAACTAACTTGCAAAAAGATTTTACAAAAACACATGAAGATTTACAGCATGCCAACCAGACATTGGCGCAAAATGTCACAACTTTAGAGGAAAACCTTATAAAACAACAAAACGAAGTCAGCAAATTAAGCAGCACCAATAAGGCTTTGGAAAACACCCAAGAAGAATTAACCCATCATACCCATACCCTTGAGCAAAAACTCAAAGCCCAGCAAGTGATGCTCGATACATTGGCTGATATTAATAAACAATTACAGGAAAATCTTATTAAAGATGATAAAATACGCGCGGCATTTCAGGCCAAATTAACTAATTTTCTTGAGGATAAAGAAGCAAGTTTTGAGCGTTTAGCAACACGTGTGTGCAAAGCAGAAAAGCGTTTAGCTGAAATGACTCGTGAATTTGAGCAACACCTTCACCATCATCAACAATTATTAGAGCGTGCTGATGAACAAGCCTTGCGCACTGATGCGCAAATAGAGCGTTTGACGAGTGTTACTGATAAAGCTGCTAAAAACACAGTGCCTAGGTCTTCGTTGTTTAATCACGAAAGGGAAACTTCGCCACATCTATCTTTTTCTTCAAGGTTAATGTCATGAGTGTCAATATAGAACATACCAATATCATTCAATTATTTAGGCAATTCAAACATCATTTGACTCAATTAAATCAACACATCTGTCATGAGCTTAATCATCTGCCTAAATGGATTGCCGATACAAATTTTGAAACGCTTAATTACGATGAAGAGCATTTACTTGACGCACTCATGCAGCTTGCACCTCAAACAGAAATGCCACAAGCCACTTATGCGTGCCCTGGGGCGGTTGGTTGTACACATCACACCATGCAATTGATAACCCAATTAAATCAAACTAAATCAGAATTTAAGGCTCTTATACAGCAATTTTTACGCGTTCATCAGTATGATGATACAAAAATTATCCGCGATCTTTTAAAAAAAGATGGTCATGGGTTAATCAAATTGAAACATGTTTACCGTCATATTAAAGTTATTGATTATCATCCACGTCGGATTGCTCTTGGGCAATCACGCAGCAGTTCACATCGGGTGATTAGTATCGATGATGCCATTAATTTATTAAATCGTACCGGGCAGGGCGCTCATATTGATATCCAAATTAAGCAAGTACAACAATTACCAATGCATAGCACTTTGGTTATTTTACGTAAAATCCCAGCTCATTGGGTAGCCAATATTTCAACCTTTAAAGATAACGCAGAGGGCATGTCCACAACGGTAAAAATAAAATCGTCGCTGCCTATTTTTTATATACATGATGCAAGTCTACCAATGCCCGTGGTCGAATTTGCTAAAAAAAGAAGCAAGGAAAAGCAACGCAGTGATAAAAAATTAGAAGATGAGGCTTTTCTACCTTCTATTTCAGCTTATCGTTACAGCCAAGCTTAGTGAGTGTCTAATAATACAACCATTTGAGCATTTGCAGGGTTAGCAAGATAGGTTTTTAAAATACGATAACCATCACGGTCGTAAGAATTAAGTGGGATAATCTGCTCTTCAATTATTTCGTTAGGCAAAGGCAGTGTTGGGCGAGTCGCAATTAAACGCCAATTATTAAAAATTAACCACTGGCATAGATTTTTTTCATGATGCATTTCTTTAATAGCAATACGACCAGGATAGGGCCAATCGGCTTGTTTGAAGTTTAAAAGGGCGTGTTTAACACGCGTGTTATAGTCATGAGCAACTTCGTTTTCGCAACATGCACCCAAACAACGATGTAATTGATAAGCAAAGCAAGCGCCTTTGGTTTTTTCTAAGCCGCATAATTTTGAACACAATTGATGACGTTGTACAAGCGCCATCAAACAAGACTTGGCTTCTTTTAAGCTGGTAAATGCACCATAATAAGTATTCTCAGTCGTAGGCTTGGTGTGGCTATTAACCATCTTAATGGTCAAATATTGATGCTCATAAGCCAGCGCAAAATGAATCAGCCGTTTAGTGCGTCTTAAACGCACATTATATAAAGGCATTTTCTCTTTAACCAAACGCGACTCAAGCAAAAGGGCACTAAGCTCGCCTAAAGTTTCAATGGTTTCAATACGTTTAATTTGTTGGCTTAGTTTAAATTCTTTGGCATCGCGATGGTCAGCCTGAAAATGAGACAGCACTCGTTGACGTAAATTGACACTTTTACCAATATAAATAGGTATATCTCCATGTTCACCATAAAATAAATACACGCCAAAACCGGTGGGTATTTGCTCAATATCGGTCATTAATTGTGTTGGAATGACCGCCTGTTGGCTAAGCTTTTTCACCGCATCTAAGATAACCTGGGGCGCGAAATCATGAAAAAGTTGAGTGATAAGTTCATGTAGTGTATTTACATCAGCTTCAGCGCGATGAAATGCACAAACATGCAAATTAAAATGCTGACTTAAGTACGCTAAATTATACTTTTTTAGATTAGGGTAAAACAATCGCATTAATTTGATGCTACAAAAATTAGCTGGCGCAAACTGGATATCAAGCTGTTTAAATGCGCGCTTTAAAAAACTTAAATCAAACCGCGCATTGTGTGCCACCACCATACAATTTTCCAAAATAGTTAATAACGCTGGCGCAATCTCTTGAAAATCAGGCGCGTTTTTAAGCATGGCATCATCGATGCCTGTTAATTGGGTAATGGTGGTTGATAGCGCTTTGTGGGGATTAACCAACGAAGACCAAGTTGTTTCTACACCCAAATGAGTAATGACTCGCACGGCAATTTCAATGATGCTGTCATACTTTAAGTGCAAACCGGTGGTTTCAATATCAATGAGTGCCCAGCGAAACATTAATTTTTAGGCGCTTGAAACATCGATGTAGAATTATCTGGTAAAGCTGGTTGTTTAATACGAATCGTTAATTGTGAATTATTAGCAAAGAAAACAATACCTGGACGAATCAATGTTTTAACTTCGGAACCCACGTGAGTAGGATGTTTAGTTTTTTCTAATTTTTCTTTGCAGACGCTAATTAAATGGTCAAGGTTTGATTTGTTGTGAGAATTATTTTTAGAATCAGGTTTTTTTTTCACGATAACCTCTGTTTAGATATTTAAATATAGATAATTTTAAAAAGCGCAAAATATTAACATGTTGCCAGATAAAAACAATGCTTTATTCAAAGAGGATAATTCATATAATTCTAAGACAAGCCATTAAGTCTGATTATCAAGATAATCAGACTTAATGCTATAGCCTCAGATGAGAAGGTACTGAGCTTTGATGTAACTCATTTATTTTATTTTTATACAGATACTCTTCAAATGCTTGTTCAAACTCAGCTAACGACATACGCTCACAAGGATTTAAATTTGTCAGATGAATGATGCACTCTTTTAAAAACTGGCCAAATACTGTGTTAAAGCATGGAATATCAAAATTAAAAGAATGGCTTAAATTCAATTGTCGTCCTTTTTCAAAAAAAAGATGAACAGCTAAGCGCTGATTTTTATCAAATTTATGTGCTGGAATGCCTATTGCTAAATTATAAAGCGTGGCACCAAGCTGATACTGTGTAAATTGTTTTGCTTGCGTTTTTGATAAAAAATCTGGGATGTTGGCTGAGAAATATTCAGGCGGCATGTAATCAATGTCAGAACATGCATAAAAACCGTTGGCCTGCTCAATAAAAGGCACAAAAGTTTTGTAATCAGATATACGTATGTCTTGCTCATCAAGTAAAAGATTATCTGGTTTAAAATCGTAAAAATGTAATTGTGCGTCTTCGATGGTATGTAATAGTGTTATTATTTTGGGCAAAATATTGAGCAAGAACTGCTGCTGTTGCTTGATGGCTTCCATATGTAATGGCCCTACTGTCATGGTTTGCAATTTCCCATCCACATTGTGCTTAAAAAAATCATAACCTTCCCGAATTCTGGTTAATAATTTAGAAGATGGCCTGCTCTTAGGCAGCTCTTGCTCGGCAAACTGAGCCTGAGGATGCATTTCATGCATGACCTTAAGAGTCAACTCTAAATGTTCAGCCGGTAATGTATCTTTACGAGCTTTAAAAAAAGAAGATAACGGTTTTTTTAGTGCTCGACGTGCAGCACGATATGAATCATATGATACTTCCCGTACTTTATTTAAACGCTGTAAATCAATAACCGCTTCTTTGTGTGATAATAAATAACGATGACGGAAAAACATAAACTTAGTTAAGTCATAATAATCATCAAATATTTCTTTATTCATAAATCTTGATAAATCGCAAGCCGCCATTAAAGTGCCTGATTGATAAAATGGTATGAGCTCTAATAATAAGTTTGATTCTTTAATTTCAGCCCGCATAGCAAAATAAATAGGCACTAAATAATGGGCCAAATGTTCTTTGACATAATTTATTGCTCTATCATTTAAAAGAGATATATTTTTTAAACTCAAGCAATAATCATAACTTTTCTCAAAAGCTTTTACCTCAAGCTTAAAAATACGCGTATTTCCTGTTGAAATAGTTTGCAAATCAATGGAGTAGTAAAACCATATCTTGAGGATTTAATTGAGATAGAGTCTCTATCATCGTATTTTTTATGTGTTCTGCTTGTTTTGTCATATAGATTTTAAAAAAGTCTGTGAGTTTATATTATTAGTATCAGTATATCGATAAATGATTAAGCAAAATTAAGCATTTAATGTCAAAAGTGCTCATTTAATCTTGAATTAGCCGCTAAACCTCGTTAGTATCATGGTCTTTTTGCTGTAGAGCTTTATGTTGAATCAATCCGCCCTGCTTAACGAGCTTGTATTTGTCTTACAAGAAAATAAAGCATTAGATACCATCACACTTGATGTGCGTGACCAAACAAGTGTTACAGATTATATGATAATTACCACCGCACGCTCTGCTCGCCATGTTAAAGCCATTGCTGAATATGCCAAAGAACATATGAAAAAGCATCAGCTCCGTGCTTTAGGCACGCACGGTCTTGAGGATGCTCAGTGGGTATTGGTCGATTTTGGTGATTTTATTTTGCATATCATGCAACCTGAAAGCCGTGATTTTTATCAAATAGAAGATTTATGGCAACAGCCACACGCCTAAGTCATGTTTAAAGTTACGCTTATTACCTGCGGCAATAAAATGCCCGAATGGGTACGCTTAGGCGCCAATGAGTATATCAAACGCTTAAAAGAGTATATCCATTTTAATTTGCATGAAATAGCGCTACAAAAACGTACTAAAACCCATAATTTACAAAAGATATTAACCAAAGAATCAGCATCTGTTATAAGCGCCCTGCCCGCCAATGCTTATGTTATCGCGCTTGATGTGACGGGCAAAAAACATACCAGTGAACAAATGGCGGCTGAATTTAAAATGTTTGCCCAAAATCAAACGAGCCATGTTTGTTTTATCATTGGCGGGCCTGAAGGTCATGATGCCAATACCCTTCGATATTGCCATGAACGCTGGTCGTTATCTTGCCTTACCATGGCGCATTCATTGGTACGGGTAGTATTTTTAGAAGCGCTATACCGCACATTCACTATTATTGACCAACATCCTTATCACAAATGAAAAAATACGCACCCATCACGCGTTTTTCATCGAACACTCACTCAAATCCTGCAACGCTGTTAATTCACACCCATCGTTTAAATGGCTTAATTATTGTGGTTATTAGTTTGGTAGCTTTACTTATTTGTCGCTTGGCTTATCTGCAATTAGCAGAATTTAAACGCTATGACACGCTCTCACTTAAAAATCAGTTAAGTATCATTCCTATCCCACCCACAAGAGGCATTATTGTTGATAGAAATGAGGTCATACTTGCTGATAATATTCCAGTTTACGCCCTAGAGCTTATTCCCGAGCGCGTTAAAAACATCGATAAAACACTGCAAAGGCTGCAAGTTATTCTGCCGTCTTTGACAGATGAAGAGATCCATACGTTTAAAAAAATACATCATCAATATCGTTCTTATGCATCCATCCCCCTAAAACTTAAATTAACGCCCGAAGAAGTTGCGGTTTTTGCCACCAATCAATATCAATTTCCTGGAATCAATATCAAAGCACGCTTGATGCGTGCATATCCACAAAGCTGTATTAGTGCGCATTTATTAGGGTATGTTGGTCGTATTAATAGCAAAGAATGGCAACAAGTGGACAATAGTAACTATCGTGCCACTAATTTTATCGGGAAAACTGGCATTGAAAAATATTATGAGCCTCTTTTGCATGGTCAGGTAGGTTATCAACAAGTTGAAACGGATGTAAGTGGCCGAGTATTACGCGTTTTTAATCAAAAAAACCCTCGTTCTGGTCAAAAATTACGTTTAACTGTTGACATAAGGTTACAAAAAGCCGCTTTTAAAGCGATGAAAGGCAAACAAGGTGCTGTAGTTGCTCTAGATCCGCGTAATGGTGAAATATTAGCATTAGTTAGCTCACCAAGCTTTGACCCTAATTTATTTGTGAATGGTATTAGTCAAGAAAATTACGATAAACTTACCAAAGCCCAAGCCAATCCGCTTTATAATCGCGCGATTAAAGGATTATATCCGCCTGCCTCCACCATTAAACCATTTATAGCTTTAGCGGGTTTAAATGAACAAATTATTACGCCTGCAACGCGTATTTTTGATGTCGGCTGGTTTAAGCTGCCCACCAGCACCCACATCTATCGTGATTGGAAAAAAATTGGCCATGGCCATGTTAATTTAAATCGTGCGATGACGGTTTCGTGCGATACATATTTTTATCAGCTGGGTCAAAAGCTTGGCATTGATACCCTTGATAATTTTTTAAAGCAATTTGGCTTTGGCCAGTTAACCCATATTGATTTGCCTGAGGAGGCGCATGGTAATTTACCAACGCCAGCGTGGAAATTTAAAACAAAACACACCAAATGGTACCCTGGGGATACCATCATTACTGCCATAGGTCAGGGTTTTATGCTAGCCTCGCCACTGCAATTGGCAAAAGCCACAGGCATATTAAGTCAACAAGGTAAAAGTTATGCGCCGCACCTGCTTATGCAGAAGGCTCAGGCCAACACCTTTCCTAAAACCCAAGTTTTGCTACATCATCAAGAGGATTGGTCAACCATCACTTCTGCCATGCAACAAGTCATTTTAAGCCGAGAAGGCACAGGGTTTCGTTTTGGTCGCCAGGCCAAGTATACAGTTGCAGCTAAAACTGGAACTGCACAAGTGGTAAGCGGTAAGCAATATGAACATCAAGCTTACGATAATATCCCTAAAGCCTGGCGCGATCATTCGCTATTTATAGCATTTGCTCCTGTAGATAAACCTGAAATTGCCTTGGCGGTGTTGGTTGAAAATGATTTTATAGCCGCCAATGTGGCACGCAAAGTTTTAGATTATTATTTTGAATTAACTTACCCTCCAACGACTTATGCTTAAAAGAGATTATATACAACCAACTTATCGTTTAAATGCCAAAATCATTCAAGTTGACTGGCCCTTATGTGGGTTATTATTGATATTAATGAGCATGGGTCTGTGTATTTTATATAGTGCTTCCAATCAAAATATGGCCATGATTGCCAGGCAAAGTGTACGTCTTTTATTAGCGCTTATAGTAATGTTAGGCTTTGCTTTTATCCCGCCAAATAAATATAAAACTTGGGCGCCCCATGTTTTTTTTATAGGGTTTGGTTTACTTATCGCTGTTATGTTTATGGGACGTATTGGTAAAGGCGCACAGAGATGGTTAGATATTGGCTTGTTTCGTTTTCAACCATCTGAAATTATGAAAATTGCCGTACCATTGATGAGCGCTTGGTATTTAGATAAAAAACCGCTGCCTTTAAGGTTAAATCATATTTTTGTGACCGCTCTTATTATTTTTATACCAGCGATTATGATTGCCAAGCAGCCTGACTTAGGTACGGCTCTTATGGTGATGTTTGCCGGATTAAGTGGCGTTTTTTTAGCAGGAATAAGTTTAAGATTCATTATGGGTGTGTTTTTGAGCTTAGCTGCCATCGCACCACTTATTTGGCATAGTATGCATGGCTATCAAAAACAACGCATTTTAACATTACTCAATCCTGAACAAGACCCACTTGGCACAGGCTATCACATCATTCAATCTAAAATTGCCATTGGTTCTGGTGGATTATTGGGAAAAGGATGGTTAGCTGGCACTCAGTCACATTTAAACTTTTTACCAGAACATGCCACTGATTTTATTTTCGCTGTAAGTGGCGAAGAATTTGGTTTATTAGGCAGCAGTTTATTAATTATCATCATTAGCTTAATTGCCCTAAGAAGTTTACATATTGCCAAGCACGCACAGACTACGTTTACTCGATTATTAGGCACAAGTTTGGCCATGAGTTTCTTTTTTTCAGCCTTTGTTAATATTGGTATGGTTATGGGCATTTTACCCGTTGTGGGTGTGCCGCTACCATTGGTAAGTTATGGCGGTACGGCAATGGTAACTTTTTTAGCCGGTTTTGGTATTTTAATGTCCATAAGCACGCATAAAATTTTATTTAATCATGTGAATGGTTAACCCGATTTGGCTAAAATTTTTCTTAAAAAAGTTTGGCGATGATGTATGCAAGGACCAAACTTTTGCACAGCAGCAATATGTTGCTTGGTGCCATAGCCTTTATGCTGAAGAAAACCATAGTGCGGATAGGCTTCATGCAATACAAGCATTTCAGCATCTCGCGCAACTTTAGCCAGAATTGAGGCAGCACTAATTTGATAAATATGTTCATCACCTTTGATGAACGCCTCACAAACTATATTCGTTTTAGGCACATAAAGACCATCCACTTTGATATAAGTTGGTGTGACTGTTAAATTATCTAAAGCGCGCTGCATAGCTTGTAGCGTGGCATGATGAATGTTCATTGTATCAATTTCCACCACACTTGCCTGACCATAAGCATAAGCTACGGCATGTTTTTTAATAAGCTCGGCCAATTGCTGGCGTTTTTTAGGTGAGACTTTTTTGGAATCAGCAACGCCGTCAATCACTTTATCAATAATAACTGCTGCCGCCCATACTCTGCCTGCTAAAGGCCCTCTGCCTGCCTCATCAATTCCAGCTATGATGGGTTGTACCACGCACGGCTCCTCTTAAATCAAATGACTTTGATTTTACGCGTGCAAAATTGATTTATCACCTAGGAAGTGCGATTATGTGCAAAAATTATTAACTATTATGTTATTTATGCCTATTACCAAATGCGCTGTTATTGGGGTTGGTTATTTAGGACGATTTCACGCCCAAAAATATGCGCAACTTGATAAAGTTGAACTGGTGGGCGTGTGTGATATTAATCAAGCCCATGCAGATAAGGTTGCTCAAGAATTAGCTGTTAAAAGCTATACTAATTACCATGAATTGCTCGATAAAGTCGATGCTGTTAGCATCAGTGCCACGACCAATCAGCATTTTGATATTGCCTGTGAATGTATTAAACACGGGCTGCATGTATTAATTGAAAAACCCATGTGTGAAACAGTTGCACAAGCCGATAAACTGATTCAATTGGCTCATGAATTTCAGGTTAAATTACAAGTTGGTCATTTAGAGCGCTTTAATTCAGCACGTTTGGCTCTAGAAGAACATCTTGATAGACCACTTTTTATTGAGTCACAACGCTTAGCACCTTTTAATCCGCGAGGAACAGATGTCAATGTTATTTTGGACTTAATGATTCATGACATTGATATCATTCAAGCAATGGTTAAATCCCCACTCAAACATTTAGAAGCACAAGGCTCGCCTATTTTATCCTCTGCTATTGATATTGCGAATGCACGTTTAACTTTTGCCAATCACTGTGTCGCCAATATTACTGCCAGCCGTATTAGTTTTAAAACAGAGCGTAAAACACGTATTTTTCAACCCAACTCTTACATATCGATTGATTATCACCGCAAGCAATTTGCCCTTTTTCAAAAAGGCGAAGGCGAAATGTTTCCAGGGATCCCTGATATTGTGCGTCATCAATCGGTGTTTGAACAAGGCGATGCGCTTTTAGCACAAATTAAAGCTTTTATCCAATGTATCCAACAAGACACCACGCCGTTGGTCAGTGGTTTTGATGGCCGCAATGCCCTTGAGACAGCTGAAAAAATTAATGCCAGTATTGAGCAACACCTTACCAACCACCATGACCCACGCTAAGCGTATCACCATTGTCGCTGGTGAAGCATCAGGAGACATCCATGCTGCCCACCTAATTCGTCAATTATTAGCCGTTCATCCCAAACTTATCATCCAGGGTTTAGGTGGCCAACATATGCAAGCGGCCGGCGCGAATGTTTTGTTTGATTTAGCCGCGTATGGTGTAACAGGTTTAACGGAAGTGCTTTTACAGATGCGGGTGATTAACAAAGCTTTTCGTATTATCCGCGCAAGCCTTATTCAAACCCCGCCTGATTTGTTAATTTTAATTGATTATCCAGGCTTTAACCTACGCTTAGCCCGTTTCGCCAAACAACGATTGCACCTTAAAATTCTTTATTATATCAGTCCCCAAATTTGGGCGTGGAAAGCCAATCGCCTGCATACCATCAAACGTTATGTCGATAGAATGGCGGTTATTTTTCCCTTTGAAAAAACACTGTATGAAAAAGCCCATGTGCCAGTAAGTTTTGTCGGTCATCCACTTGTCGCACAAATTAAGCCATTGGATGCTCTGACCATCAGGCGCCAATTTAATTTACCCTCCGGCCATCTTGTGGCCTTTCTACCCGGCAGTCGGTTAAACGAAATTAAATATCATATGCCTGTGTTTATAAAAGCCATGCAAACGATATATGCGCATTTGCCTGATGTAACCTTTGTTATTCCTATTGCCTCTACATTACCCTATGAAAAAATAGCTTGTTATGTTAAACACTTGCCGATACCAGTCTATTTAATTAAAGGACATGCTCAAGCCATCGCCGCGTGTAGCAATGCGGTGGTTGTGGCTTCGGGTACGGCTTCCCTTGAATGTGCTTTATTACAAAAACCTATGTGTATTGTTTATAAAGCCTCATTATTGACCTATGTTGCTGCCATGAAATTGCTTAGAGTGAAATACATTGGTTTGTGTAACTTACTTAAAAATCGCATGATAGTGCCTGAATTATTACAAGACGATTGCAATGCCCATGAATTAAGCCAGGTGGTTATTAAACTTTTAACCCAAACCGCTTACCGTAACCATCTAACTCAAAGTTTAAACAAGCTTTCAAGAGAGCTTTCTTTAGAGTCTGCTGATATTTCGCTAGCTGATTTGGTTTGCCATATGCTCTATGCTAAGCAAGTCTGTTAATTATTCTAAAATGCTGTATGCTTAAATCTTTAACTAACACAGCGTAAAGAAAGGGGATTTCGATGCTGGTAACTTTTAAATGTGATGCTTATGAAACCATTCAATATTTTGAAAGCGTGGCCTTGCAACTTTTAAGGAAAATGGGACACAGCGGCACCATACCAGGTGCGTTTAAAGCTTTTGAAGTGCCCGAAGCATTGACCCATCTAGAACAAGCATTGGCCAAAATTGATGAACCCCAACCTGCTACATATGATGATAGTAAATATGATACAGATGAAGATTCGATTGATATTCGCACCCGTGCTATACCGCTTATCGCTCTTTTAAAAGCCGCTATTGCCAGCCATTGTGATGTATTATGGCAACCACGATAACTATTTTAGAGTCTGTTATTTTTTAATGTACAAAGTCTTTGTTGGTTTATTATTAAGTTTGAATTTATACGCCGCATTCGCACCAGCTGATATTCAATCAAGCTTTGTGGCGGGGCGACGCTCTTTTTATGTTATCGCTGGCACATTTGCGCATAAAAATAATGCTTTGCAATATAAATTGCAATTATCAGCACAATTTAAGCATCCTTTTATCATCGATTATCTCTCATCGGCAGATTTATATTTGGTTAAAACCCCCCCCTTGTATGAGCTAAGTGCAGCGCGCCAGCTAAAGCAGGCCATTAATCAATCACATTTTGTCGCAGATACGACCACAACAGAAGATAAACCCGCTCCCGCTAAAACCGCTCAAGTTTTGCCAAAAACACAAAAAATCTGGAATTTACGCAATGCCGATATTCGGGCTGTTATCGCGGAAATATCACGAATTACTCATAAAAATTTCATCATTGACCCTAAAGTCAAGGGTAAAATTTCAATTGTTAGCACTCATCCCATGTCCGACAAAGAGTTGTATCAGGTTTTCTTATCTATGCTGCAAGTCTCAGGATTTGCCGCAATTCCCACCGGAAGCGTGATTAAAATTGTGCCTAATATGGAAGCCAAAACCGCGACCGCAGACCGCCTAAGCACTTTGCAAACACCACCTCAAGGTGATGCCATGCTTGTTGAAGTTATCCCAGTACGTTATGTACCAGCTGACCAATTTATTCCAGTTTTGCGTCCTTTGATGCCGCAATGGAGTAGCATCTCCGCTTATATGCCATCTAATATGTTAATTTTATCTGGACGAGCTAATAATATTCGCCGTCTAGCCGATATCATTAAGCAAGTTGACACACCCAATGCCAATGGAATTGATGTCATACCCCTTAAGCATGCTTTAGCGATGGATATGGCCTCAATGCTTAAAGAATTAATGAAAAGTCAAACCAATGCCAACAGCGTGCGTCTTGCCCCAATGCTCGCTGCTGATGATAGAAATAACGCCATTTTATTAAGTGGCTCGCGCACTGAACGGCTGCGGCTTCGCTTGTTAATTGAAAAACTTGATAAAGACCGCACGCACGGTTTAAATGGTACCACTCAAGTGGTTTATTTAAATTACCTGCGTGCTGAGGATTTGGTGCCTATTTTAGCCGGTATTGCACAAGCTAACTTCAGCGGGAATGTAGGCACCACCATTGGTACCATTACCCGACCACCGTTAGATAGCACCAATCCCGCATCAAACCTTGCGAATAATAACACAACCACCCCTAATGCTCCGTCAAGCAATACCAATGCGGCCGCGTCTATAGCCCCTAATACCTCCATGGTTAACACTCAAAATGAAGGTACAAGCAAACCGACCGTACAAATTATTGCCGAGCCTAATACCAATTCAATTGTTTTAAACGCGCCAGCAAGTTTAATTCATATTCTGCGCCGTGTGATAAGCCAGCTTGATATTCGCCCAGCACAACTACTTATCGAAGCGTTGGTTGTGGAGGTAGATGAAAGTGATGTCAAACAACTTGGTATTGAATGGGGAAGCAATCAACAAACTGGCAATCCTGGTGATTTTCGTCCAGGTTTTGCCATTATTAATAGTCAAACTGCCATTAATGATTTCCAAGCACAATTATACGCCCTGACTCAAAAACGCAAAGCCAATATTCTATCGACTCCCTCGGTTGTAGTCTTAGACAATCGTCAAGCTAAAATCTTAGTAGGCAAACAAGTTTCCGTTGCCACCACCACTTATCCTAATAATGCAGGAGGCACCACCGTTGGCAGCCCTTATGTGACATTTGACCGCGTGAATGTGGCGCTTCATCTTTATGTAAGACCACAAATTACACGGGGTAAAGGCATTCAATTACAAATTGACCAAGGCAACGATACGCTCGATCCTTCAACGACTATTAATGCTAACCCAACGTTTAAAATCAGTAGCATTGTGACGTCCGTTCATGTAGATAGCGGCGATATTGTGGTGTTAGGCGGCTTAAGCCAAGACAGCTTAGGTAATGATAACAATGGCTTGCCTATTCTAGAAAACATTCCTGGCGTGGGGCGCTTGTTTCAACGCAAACTACGCAATCGAGAGAAAAAAGTTTTGATGGTATTTATCAAACCCGTCATTTTACGCAGTGAGCGTGATGGCATACAAATTTCGGGCGGTAAATACAATGATTTACGTGAATATCAATTAGAATGGCTTAGAAACCAACCCTACAATCGCAACAATGATGACATGCTCTTACCTGCTTTAGAAACCACAGCGCTGCCCCGCCCTTTTACTAAACCACTGGTATCTAAAGCGCTACCGGCGTTTAAATAATGTCTTACTCTTCAAATAAACAAACACGACCTAAGCATCTATTACCCTATACATTCGCCAAAACTTATAAAGTCATTGCCATACCAACCATTGAAGAACAGGTAAAAATTTATCACGAGCAGGCGTTAGCACTTGAGACTCTTATGGAAATTAAGCGGCTCATTACGCAACCACTATATTTTGAGCAAGTGAATGCCAACCAGTTCCAGCAACATTTATCTCACTACTACCAAACTGAATCTTCTGTCGATGATGTAGCACAAACCATGCATCATGAACTTGATTTATCTCTACTCGCTGAGCAATTACCCACTGGTGAGGATTTATTAGATCGCAGCAATGATGCCCCTGTTATCAAACTGATTAATGCTTTATTTAGCCAAGCAATAAACCAACAGGCATCGGACATTCATATTGAAACCTATGAGTCGCAGGTATTGGTGCGTAATCGTATCGATGGCGTTTTGCATCAAGTGTTAGAAATTCAACGCGCCATCGCACCCCTTGTGGTATCACGTATTAAAGTAATGGCTCAGCTTGATATTGCTGAAAAACGTACACCACAAGATGGGCGTATTGCTTTGCGAGTAGGTGGCCATAGTATTGATGTTAGGGTATCTACCCTGCCATCTAGTCATGGCGAGCGAATTGTTTTACGAATTTTGGACAAGCACTCAACGCAACTAAATCTTCATCATCTTCATCTACCCGACACCATATTCGATTTATTAATTAAAATGATTCGACAACCGCACGGCATCATTTTAGTCACAGGACCCACAGGTTCTGGTAAAACCACCTCATTGTATGCCATGTTAACCGAACTTAATGAAGTCAGCCGTAATATTTTGACCATTGAAGACCCAATTGAATATGATTTACCAGGCATTGGTCAAACACAAGTTAATCCCAAAATACAAATGACTTTTGCCAAAGGCTTGCGCGCTATTTTAAGACAAGATCCAGATGTGGTCATGATAGGTGAAATTCGTGACAAAGAAACCGCTGATATTGCCGTGCAATCAAGCCTTACAGGCCACTTAGTGCTATCAACTTTACATACAAATACTGCGTTAGGCGCTATAACCCGCTTAAAAGATATGGGCATTGAATCTTTTTTACTCTCTTCAAGCATTGTTGGATTAATTGCTCAGCGTTTGGTGCGAAAATTATGCGACAAATGTAAAACACCCTATCATCCCAATGAAGATGAAGTAGCATTTATGCAGCTTAATCTCACCGATAAAATACCCCAAATTTACGCGCCTCATGGCTGTGAGGCTTGTAATCACCATGGTTATTCAGGTCGGATTGGTATTTATGAAGTGATTTTAATAGATGAGCCGTTACGTCAGATGATTTATCGCAACGACAGCCTTGATAAACTCGAAGCTTATTTGCGTCCAGAGGTTGCAAGCATCCGAGAAAATGGTTTTACGCGGGTATTGGCGGGTCAAACATCTGTTACTGAAATTTTGCGTGTGACCAGTCAATAAATTATTTAAGCATATATAATCTATGATATGATAATTCTTTTTTTAGTGATGTCGCTATGGATGTTATTTTGTGTCCTAAATGCCAACAAACTGTCCGTGAAAATCAAACACTATGTCCTCAATGTGGTCATAATTTGGCTCCACATACGTCTAGTCAAGCCCATGTTCCATCCACTTCTAGCAAAACCTCACGGTTACATTTAATCTTAGCCGGTGCAGTTTGTCTCACAGGTTTATATAACCTATTTTTTAAAGGTGCAATTCTTTCGGGTATTTTGATAACTTTGATTGGCGCGATGTGGTTTGTGGTAGCACGGGTTATTATGATTTGGAAAAATTTATTCAAATAACATGCTATTGTGTGATAAGGTAATTGAATCATTCAATAAGATAATTATTTTATCACATTCTATAAAAAATGGTTTATTTTAATCTTAATCACATCAGTGGCTTATTTATTTTTTTAGGTTTATGTTGCAATAAAATAGACCTATTGTCATTGCCAAATTTATTTTTACCTTACTCCTTAACCACGACCTTATGTTATCTATTAGGCTATGCTTGCTGGTTTATGGCAACGTATTATTATCCACCTTATCAAATAAAATCTTCTACATGGCTTGGCTTTAGTCATTATCGGCATCAGATACAATTAGCGGCCGCCATAGGTGCTTTTGCGGTTATTGTATTAAGTTGCTCTACTGCCTTCTTGGGATTTTTCGTGGGGCTTGGCGCCTTGATGATAAGCAATTTTTTATGGTTAATTGCCGAGCAGCATAAATTACAGTATTTAGTTAATCACACCGCTTTGGCTAAAGTTTATCGTCAACGATGGTATGTAAATTATGTGGCTTGTATGGCGTTTTATAGTGTGTTACGGTTGATTTCAACGGTTATTGCATTTTTTCTACCCATGTTTATCGCTGCAACTGTTTATATATTGGTGATTTTATTTGGCATTGCATTGGCTTTAACCACCTTTAATCATTTATTTAATGCAAGTTTGCTTAAAAAGCCATTAAACATCATTATATGACGCATGGCTTTAAGCCATATCTCTGGAATTGCCTAATATTTTGCTATACCATGCCCTTATTTTAGGAATTTTTTATGCCAACTTCTGATGTCACTCTACCCTATCAGGCTTATAAAGCGCTCAGAGAAATTGCACCACATTTCAAACCTAAAATTGGCATTGTACTTGGCTCAGGCTTGAGTGATTTTGCTCAAATATTGACTGACAAACAAGTTATCGATTATCAAGACCTACCTGGCTTTCCTAATATTAATGTTTATGGTCATCGCGGGCAGTTATTGTTGGGTTATATTGCTGGCGTTGAAGTAATATGTCTGCAAGGACGCGCTCATTATTATGAAGGACCAACTGCCGCTCAAGCCATAAAAACTTATATACGTACCATGAAACTTATGGGATGCACTTATTTTCTTGCTACCAATGCCTCAGGCTCTCTTCGCCAAGAAGTTGCCCCAGGTTCTTTGATGCTTATTACAGATCATATCAACATGCAACCCTTTAACCCTTTGATTGGCGCAAATGATGATGAATTTGGTCCTCGTTTTTTTCCACTTGATAATGCTTACGATACCACAATGCGCCATACTTTTATGCAAATTGCCAAAGCACGTGGTATTACTTTACATCAAGGTGTTTATTTAGCCGTTCATGGGCCAAATTATGAAACTGCAGCTGAAATTCGTGCCTTCCGAATGTTAGGCGCAGATGCTGTTGGCATGTCAACCGTACCTGAAGTTTTGGTGGCTAATCATTGCGGCATGAAAGTTGCCGTACTTGCCACCATCACCAATTATGCGACTGGCTTAAATCAAGAAGTACATGATCATCATCAGGTGGTAGCCACAGCTACTAAAGCCTGTGGCGAGTTAACCGAATTAATTACCGACTTTATTAAGCAACTTAATTTAAGCGAAAATGAGTGCTATCCACATCCATAAGCCATACACGCCATTGCTCTTAAATGCGGCCAAGTAGGTGTCTGATTTACAAGTATAGAGAATATGATACTGGTAAATAATGCATCCTATGGCCGCAAGCCAAAATCCATAAAACATCTTATTTGCTTGTATCATGCTGGCAATAAACAGCCATAAAAAATGCATAAAGCTTAATAATATTATCGTGATAAATTTATCATAGCGTCCAAATAAAATGGCACTTGATTTAACCCCGGCAATAAGGTCATCAGGTTTATCTACCATGGCGTATTCTGTATCATAAGCCAGCACCCATAGAATATTAATGAGCATCAGCAGACTTAAGGTCAGCGACCAAATTGAGGCGTTACGTGCTGCAAAAGCCATAGGCATTCCCATAGAAAAGCTTAAACTTAATATAAGTTGCGGACATGCAATAAAACGTTTAGCCAAAGGATAAAGCATCGATAATATTAAGGCATACAGCGCAAATTGCAGGCAATCTTTGGGCAGCAATAATAATATTACAAGAGCCAAGCTTAACAGCAAAATTAGTAAACCAGTTGCTTGCTTGAAACTGATTTCTTGCGTTACAAGCGGCCTTAATTTAGTTCTTTCGACCAAGCCGTCTATGTTTCTATCAGTGATATCATTTATCACGCATCCAGCACTTCGCATAATCAATGTACCTATTAAAAACAAAAGCACGGTCATAATAGGTGGTGGGGTGGCGCATGCGAGCCATAAAGCCCATGCAGTCGGCGCCCATAAAAGATAAAATCCGATGGGCTTGTCCAGGCGCATTAAACGACAATAGGCTAGAAAGTTTAAATGTTTCACCTCATATCCTTATTAGTTGAGCAATTTTCAATTCGAGTATGCCCAAGTCGATTAACAATAATGGCGCGGCATACATGAGTCTTTTGATGCTTCAGAATAAAGTGACCACTTAACGAAGCTTGCCGGATGTCTCTGGCAAAAATTAAGCGTTTGGCTGTTTGAAATCCATGCCAACTAAGCGATATATTATGACCTTGCCAGCGCCACTCATGTAAAATATCAGCTTTGAAGTTGGATATATTTTTTATAAGCCTTATGCCTTTAGACCAATCATTGGGTGAAATGGGTTGTAAATAAAGTACGTTTTGCGCGTTATAACTCATGATTTTGGCATATCGTATGATGTTAACAAGGTCGTTTTGTCGCGTTTCTAGATTTTTTTGCTGCCAAAATGGCGTAAAAGTATAGACCGTGATGCTTAGTAAAAGCAGTGTTATAGCAAGTACGGCTAATAATTCAATCAAACTAAATCCTAAGGCTTTTATGCTCATTGATTTAAAAACGCTTTGACTTCTTGCCAGTCTGTGTATGCCTTTTTTTTATCTTGTGGGTTTCTCAATAAATAAGCAGGATGGTAACTTACCAGACACGGTATTGAGTGATAATGATGCATCATACTGCGCAGCTTGGCTAATGGTTGAATTTGGTTGGTAAGAAAATGTGCAGAAAAACGCCCTAATGCTAATAACAATTTAGGTGCAACTTGTTTGATTTGTTCATCTAGATAGGGAGCACATGAGTTTATTTCACCTATGTGCGGGTTACGATTTTCTGGTGGCCGGCACTTAATAAGATTGGTGATATAAATATCTTGCTCGTCAAAATTCATGCTTGTTAAAATACTATTGAGCAATTGACCCGCTTTACCTACAAAAGGTAAACCTTGCTTGTCTTCATTAAAACCTGGCGCCTCACCAATTATCATAAGCGATGCTTGCGGATTTCCTCGAGCAAATACAGTTTGGGTGCGTGAAGTATGAAGCTTGCATAATGTGCATTTGGCAACTTTTTTGGCAAGACAAGCCAAATCATCCTGATCTCTTTTTACCCACACATCAATATCCATTTTTTTAAGATAATACGCATGACGTTCATTCATGATGTTAATGATTGTAAAATAGTTTGTAGGGTTGTATGTGGTGTAGGTGATTGCGTAATACTGCGCCCCATGACCAAATAATCACTGCCATAAGCGACTGCTTGTTGGGGGGTGGCAATTCGGCATTGATCTTGCTTGGCATCCTCGGCAAGTCTTATACCAGGCGTAATCGTTAAAAATGACTCACCAAAACGTGCTTTAATAGCAGGTACCTCAGCTGCGGCACATACGACACCATCAAGCTTGGCATCAAAAGCCATTTGAGTAAGATGTAAAACATGTTTATCTAAGGCATTGCTAATACCGATGTCTTGTAAATTTTTACCACTCATACTGGTTAATACCGTCACGGCAATAAGTAAAGGTGGCTGTGTGCAGCCGGCAAGGCTTGCTTTGGCCGCCTGCATCATAGCCATACCACCACTGGCATGAACATTTATCATCTGCACACCTAATTGAGCTGCAGCAAGACATGCCTTAGCCACGGTGTTAGGAATATCATGAAATTTTAAATCAAGGAAAATAAAAAATTGTTGACGCACAAGTTGTGTAACAAAATCCACTCCTAATCGTGTAAACATTTCACTACCAATTTTAAGTGCACATAAGGCAGGGTCTAATTGATTAATTAAATGCCAAGCTTGCTGTGCATTATCAAAATCTAATGCAATGATAAGTTTTTTAAACATAATCTGTTAATTTCAATCTAGCTAAATTATGTTTTACCGCCTGAATGACTTTATCTTGGTCGTCAGGCGTTAAATAAGGAGACATAGGTAAACTAATGACCTGGGCACTTGCAAGTTCTGCACACGGAAAAGACCCACGTTGATAACCCAAATAGCTTAGAGCTTCTTGTAAATGTAGTGGTGTAGGATAATGAATGGCTGTGGGTATGCCTAAATCATGTAATGCTTGAGCTAATAAATCACGCTGTTTCACTTCAATGGTAAATTGGGCAAAAACACTGGTATTTTCAGGCTTTATTAAAGGCAATTTCACCACATCTTTTAGGGCGTGATAATAACGCTCACCAATTTCATGACGCAACTTAATTTCTGCTGGAAATAAAGCTAATTTTTGTAACAAAATAGCTGCTTGTATGGTATCCATACGCCCATTGATGCCAATACGTTGATGACAATAGCGTTGATTTTGACCATGAATACGAATATGAGACAGTTTTTGCGCCAGAGTGTCATCATCGGTAAAACAGGCGCCTGAATCGCCATACCCCCCTAAAGGTTTAGAAGGAAAAAAACTGGTACAAGCAAGCGTTGACAACCCACATGAGCGATGACCAAAATGTGTGGCACCAAAACTTTGAGCGGCGTCTTCAATCACGGGAATATCAAAACGATTCGCAATATGATTAATCGCCGTAATATCGGCACACTGACCATAAAGGCTTACCGGCATGATAGCTTTCGTACGATCGGTAATGGCTGAAACTAATTGACTTGGATCAAGGTTATAAGTTTCCGGTTGAATATCAACAAATACTGGCTTAGCTTGGCAAAGCGCAATAACTTCTGCAGTTGCAAAAAAACTAAAAGGTGTGGTAATAATTTCATCACCAGGCTCAATATCAAGCGCGAGTAAAGCCATTAATAAAGCATCAGTACCACTGGCACAAGCAATGGCATGACGTACACCCACAAAATCAGCCAGTTGTTTTTCCAATTCAGTTATTTCAGGCCCCATAATATATTGACCATGCTGTAAAACGTTTTCTATGCTAGTAAGTACAGCTTTATCTATTAATGAATACTGCTTTTTTAGGTCGATAAATTGCATATTATTTCTCGATAAACGGTGTTGTAATGCTCAAGATTGATAACCATATTACTTTATTGAATATATATTATGCAATAACAATGAAATGCTTAATATAAACCCTATCTTTCAATTCAGCGATGTATTATTTGTTTGATTTAAAAGTTGTGCTTTTTCGCTGTGGCGTAATTGTTTTTTTAAATGTCGCATACGAATTTTTAAACGTACATAACGATAGAGTAATATCAATAGACCACTTAAAACACCCATACCAAAAGTTAGCATGACCAGCAGCGATAAAGGTAATTTTACGGTCGTTAGGTATAAATTAACATCAATCAAATCGGCGTTTAAAATACTAAAACTAATTCCCACAACAATTAATATTAAATAACAAATGATCATCAAGATGCGCATACTTCTCAATCCCTTAAATTTTAATTATAAAAAAAGCGTAGTATTTCTACGCTTTTCTATAGTCAAATAAGCTAGCTTATTCAGCGTCTTTGTTCGCCATTTTTTCTTTCAGTAAATCACCTAACGTAGTCGTACTGTTAGCTGTATCATGACCTCTGGTATATTTTTTGATGACTTCAGCTTGCTCATGAGCGTCTTTGGCTTTAACTGATAATGAAATGGTACGATTTTTCTTATCAATATTAACTATTTTCGCTTCAATATCGTCGCCTTCATTGACCATGGTTGTGGCATCATCCACTTTATCTTCAGATAATTCGTTGACACGAATGGTGGCAAGAATATCTTGGGCTAATTTTACCGTAACCAATTTAGCTTCAACTGCGGTGATTTGGCCTGTGACGATAGCACCTTTAGGATGTTCCTCAACAAATGTTGTAAAACTATCCCCTTCAAGCTGTTTAAGGCCAAGAGAAATACGCTCTCTTTCAGGATCAATTGCCAAAATAACGGCTTCTAAATCCTGACCTTTCTTAAATTGCTTGACCGCTTCTTCACCTGCATTCGTCCATGAAATATCAGATAGATGCACCAATCCGTCTATCTCACCATCCAAACCGATAAAAATACCAAAATCTGTGATTGAGCGAATCTTACCACTTACTTTTTGACCTTTACTATGGCTTTGAGCAAATTGATGCCAAGGATTGCCCACACACTGTTTCATACCCAATGAAATACGTCGGCGTTCTTCATCGATTTCTAAAACCATAACCTCAACAGCGTCGCCTAAATTTACGACCTTGCTTGGATGAACATTTTTGTTTGTCCAATCCATTTCAGACATATGAACTAACCCTTCGACCCCTTCTTCAATTTCAACAAAGCAGCCATAGTCAGTAATATTGGTAACCTTACCTTGTAATTTTTTACCTAAAGGGTAACGGTCAACTAAGTCAACCCAGGGGTCATTACCTAATTGTTTCATACCAAGTGATACACGGTTACGTTCACTATCAAAACTTAATACTTTCACTTTAACATCTTGGCCTACGGTGAGTAATTCACTAGGATGTTTGACACGCTTCCAAGAAATATCGGTAATATGTAATAAACCATCAATACCACCTAAATCGATGAATGCGCCATAATCGGTTAGATTTTTAACAATACCTTGTAAAATTTGACCATCATGGAGTGACTCAAGAAGTGCTTGTCGGTCCGCACTGCTTTCTTCTTCAACCACAGCTCGACGTGACACTACGATGTTATTGCGTTTTAAATCCATTTTAATGACTTTAAAGTCTAATTCTTTGCCTTCAAGATAGGATGGATCACGCACTGGTCGCACATCAACTAAAGAACCTGGTAAAAAAGCTCTAATGGAACCAATTTCTACCGTAAAACCACCTTTTACTTTACCAGAAATAAGGCCTGTAACTGTTTCATTATTTTCATGGGATTTTGAAAGTTTACGCCATGCTTCTTGACGTTTAGCTTTTTCGCGTGATAATAAAGTTTCACCATAGCCATCTTCTACCGAATCAAGCGCTACTTCAACAGTGTCACCAATGCTTACTTCTAACTCACCCTGTTTATCTTTAAATTCATCTAAGGAGATAATACCTTCAGATTTTAAACCCGCATTAAGGGTCACATAATCGTGGTCGATACCGATGACTTTAGCTGTGATAATGGCACCAGGATAAAATTGGGCGCCTAGGATACTTTGTTCGAACAACTCTTTGAAACTTTCAGACATGTCTATAAACTCAAGTTAGTAGAAATTTAGAGAAACAACATCCTATTGGTTCTCCCCCTAATGATCATTTAATGTAATAAATTCATCATTTTTTTATTAATTTTAAAACATTATTGAATACTTGTACAACATCTAAACCAGTTGTATCAATAAACACAGCATCCCTAGCCGGTTTCAGTGGAGCATGTCGACGTTCTGTATCACGTTTATCACGTACTGCCAACTCATCAATAACCTCGGCGAGGCTAACATTTATTTGTTTTTCTTTCAACTGAAAATAACGCCGCTTAGCGCGTATTTCAGGTGACGCTGATAAAAAAAGCTTTAAGGAAGCTTCAGGAAAAACTACCGTTCCCATATCACGTCCGTCAGTGACTAATCCCGGTAACTGCGCAAATGTACGTTGCCTGGCCAGTAAAGCCTGGCGAACTTCGGGATATGTAGCGATTTTAGATGCATTTTGCCCGCACTGCTCGGTTCTGATTTTATCGGTTATTTCCTCGGCGTCTAAATCGATTTTTAAACATAAGTCATGGTTATTAAGCACAAAGCGCACTTTAAGGTTTTTGGCAAAATCTGCCAAAGCTTTGGCATCCGTAAAATCAATAGCAGCTTTATCTGCCGCATGGGCTAATACGCGGTAAATCGCGCCACTATCAAGCACATGCCAACCTAAATGGCGCGCCAACATATGACATAACGTGCCTTTACCTGTACCGCTTGGCCCATCGATGGTGATAACTGGTACTAATTGGCTATTCATGATGATATTTACCTTGGATATTCAAGCCCACAGCGTGCGCTTTATCAAGAAAATCAGGAAAAGAAGTCGCAACATTTTGACATTGATTGATGTAAACCTTTGCTTGAGCTTTCGCACCAGCAATGGCAAAGGCCATGGCGATACGATGATCGTTAAAGCTATCAACCTCGCCTCCAGTGAAATCACCACCATGAATAACCACGCCATCTTGATGGTCTGTAATCTCAATACCCAAACACCGCAATCCTGTCACCATTGCCTGAATCCTATCACTTTCTTTATGCCTTAATTCTTCGGCTTTTTTTAAAGTGGTGCGCCCTTTCGCACAGGCTGCTGCAATAAAAATAATCGGAAATTCATCAATGGCAAGTGATACCAATGTTGGCGAAATATCAATACCCTTTAAAGCCGCTGATCGAACGTTGATATCTGCCACAGGCTCTAAATGTTCGTTATCCACGTGGGTTAATACAATGTTAGCGCCCATAGCTTGGAGAATTTGAATTACCCCAGTTCGAGTGGGATTAATGCCTACACGTTTAATGGTGATGTTTGAGTCAGGTAAAATTGTGGCTGCTACCATAAAAAAAGCAGCTGAGGATAAATCTCCGGGAATATGGATGGTGGTTGCTTGGCATTCATGTAAATTATTAATGGTTATGCGATTATCTTGGCATTTTATTGGATACGAAAAAGCTTGCAACATAAGCTCAGTATGATTACGCGTGGTTTGAAGCTCGGTAAGAACCGTCTCATGTTGCGCATACATCCCAGCTAATAAAAGGCATGATTTTATCTGAGCGCTGGCTATGGGTAATGTATACTCAATACCGATTAATTGGGGCGCTTTTGTTATACAAATTGGTGGACAGGTTAATGTGGTTGTTATGTTGGCTTTCATTTGTTGTAAAGGCGCACTAATACGCGCCATAGGCCTTTTAGAGAGACTATCATCACCTATTAACATTGAATCAAACGGTTGTGCGGCCAGTAAACCGGCTAATAAACGCATGCTTGTACCTGAATTGCCGCAATCAATAGGACGCGAAGGTGCACACAAACGATGCTTGCCTTGTCCATAAATGGTTAAAAATTGCGGTGATGAATCATCAATGTTGACGCCCATAAGTTGCATTGCTTGAATGGTTGCGCGGCAATCTTCACTATCTAGGTAACCATAAATCGTGGTTTTACCTTGTGCAATACTCCCTAAAATAACGGCACGATGCGACATTGATTTATCGCCTGGCACAAAAATATCACCTGATACTAAAGGTACCGGCTGGCTTATAAATTGATAATTACTCATTGCTTATGCCCTTTTAACTGCGCAAATGTTTGCATAAAATCAAGTAACTTTTTCACGCTTGAAAGTGGCATGGCATTATAGATGCTCGCTCGTATACCGCCAACAAAACGGTGTCCTTTTAAACCATATAATCCTTTTTTTTCAGCCATAATGACAAATGTCTGCTCTAACTCATGAGAAGGTAACCCAAAACAGACATTAACCTGGGAACGATATTTAGGTAAAACTTTACAATAATAAAAATTGGAAGCATCAATATAGTCATACAATAATTGTGCTTTTATTTGATTGTGCTGATAAACAGCTACCACACCACCCTGGGCTTTTAACCACTGCAGCATTTTTAAAGCCACATAACAATTAAAAGTTGGCGGTGTACCATACAATGAATGAGCTTGTTCATGTGTTTGATAGCTAAGATAAGTGGGTAACATATTATAAACACTTTTTTTTAAAAAACTGTGACGCGCAAGCACCAACGTCAAACCTGCATTAGCAATATTTTTTTGCACACCCGCAAAAATAAAGTCAAATTGACTGACCTTAAGGGGCTCAGTTAATAAACATGAAGTCATATCAGCAATGATAGGCAAATCAACTTGAGGTATCTGAGTCAGACGATTGCCATTAATGGTTTCATTGGGGGTAAGGTATAAATAGGCTGTATGCGGTTTAATACATTTGTTATCGATATGGGGTACTTGATTAAATTGATTTTCCTCACTTGAAGCCAACACATACGCTTGCTTGAGTTTTGCGGCCTCTTCTAAAGCTAACTTTGACCAAATACCTGAAACCACATAGGCACCCCTAGAAACATCATCTAAAAAATTCAGCGGAATCATGCTAAATTGCAAACGCGCTGGGGCGCCAAGCCATAAAATGACATAGTCAGAGGGAATATCAAGGAGCTCGCGCAATAACACATTTAATTCTGTGAAAATCGTTTGAAATAATACACTCCGATGATTGATTTCAAGAATAGATAAACCTGATTGCTGATAATTAAGTATCTCTTGCTGAATGGTTTGCAACACTGCCGTTGGTAACATGGCAGGACCTGCACCAAAATTAATTGCCTCAGTCATCGATATTTGTATCGGTATGTTGTATCGTTTTTTCAGAGTCCATAAACGTAGAGTCATCGAAAGTCTCATCAGTTAGCTCGCTCACACGCTGCATACCAACAACAAATTCCTCTTGATGAACGTTGATAAGTCGCACGCCTTGGGTATTGCGCCCAATAACCGATAAATCACTAGCTTTAAAACGTACTAACGTGCCCTTGTTAGTGATAAGCATCACGCCATCCTCATCATTGACCTGCAAGGCTTGCACAACTTTACCATTACGCTCATTGACTTGAATCGATATCACACCTTGGCCGCCTCGACCTGAAACTCGATACGCTTCAACATCGGTGCGCTTGCCGTATCCTTTTGCTGTGGCAGTTAAAATACTTCCTTGAGTTTCAGCCACCACCAAAGAAATAACCGCTTGATTAGCTTGTAAACGTATGCCGCGCACGCCACGCGCAGTGCGTCCGGTAGCTCTTACTTTGTTTTCGGCAAAACGCACCACTTTGCCCTCGTCACTAAAAAGCATGATGTCTTTGTAGCCATCGGTCATACTAACGCCAACTAATTGATCATCATCTTCTAAATCAATGGCGATGATACCATTGGCGCGTGGTCGACTAAATGCTGGCAACGAGACTTTTTTCACCGTGCCTTTTTTAGTCGCCATAAAAACAAAGTTATCTTCAAGATATTCACGCACTGGCAGCATCGCATGAATGGTTTCATGCTCAGCTAATGGTAAAACATTGACAATAGGCTTACCACGAGATATGCGGCTTGCCAATGGTAGCTGATAAGCTTTAAGCCAATATAATTTACCTAAATTTGAAAAACAAAGCAGCGTATCATGGGTGCTGGCGATGATAAGATGTGCGATAAAATCCTCATCTTTAACGTTGGTTGCTGATTTACCCTTGCCACCACGTCGTTGTGCTTGATACATAGAAATAGGCTGATATTTAACATATCCGGCATGCGATAAGGTCACCACCACATCTTCTTCGGTAATTAAATCTTCGGTCGTTAAATCTTCCTGAGAAGCAATAATTTGCGTGCGTCTTATGTCACCAAACTGTGCCTTAATTTCCTCTAGCTCTTGGCGAATAATCTCCATAAGTTTGCTGGTAGATGATAATATGGCCAATAACTCTTGGATAATGCCTAGTAAATCTTTAAATTCAGCTAAAATTTTATCTTGCTCAAGAGCCGTTAGACGATGCAATTTGAGTTCTAAGATGGCTTGGGCTTGAGTAAGCGTTAAATGATAACCATCTGTACTTAGCCCACCTTTATCAATTAATTGGGTATCTATAGTTACATGTTCACAGGCTTGCTCAAGCATTTGTTGCACGATACCAGGTGGCCATGCACGCGCTAACAGCGCTTCTTTTGCCGCTTGAGGTGTGGTTGATTGCTTGATTAATTGAATCATCTCATCGATGTTGGCCAGTGCCACGCCCAAACCTTCTAGGATATGCGCACGACTTCTTGCTTTTTTTAATTCAAAAATGGTACGGCGCGTGACCACTTCCCGACGATGTTTGATAAAATAGGTTAAAATTTGTTTTAAATTAAGGGTTTGTGGTTGACCATCGACTAAGGCTACCATGTTAATACCAAATACATTTTGCATTTGGGTATGCGCATATAAATTATTTAACACAACCTCAGCGACTTCACCACGCTTTAGTTCAATAACAATACGCATGCCTTGTTTATCCGATTCATCTCTTAAGGCAGAAATGCCTTCCAGCTTCTTATCACGCACAAGTTCGGCAATTTTTTCAATCAAGCGCGCTTTATTAACTTGATAAGGTAGCTCAGTCACGATGATGGCTTGGCGGTTAGAGGAAGCATCTGTTTCGATATCTGTTTTCGCACGGATAAGTACTTTGCCACGACCTGTATGATACGCTTTTACGATACCCGCACGACCATTGATAATCGCGGCTGTAGGAAAATCGGGGGCAGGTATATGGTCAATTAATGCTTCAATGGATAAATCAGGATTTTCTATTAACGCCAAACATGCATCGACAACTTCCGTTAAATTATGTGGTGGAATATTCGTTGCCATACCAACTGCGATGCCAGATGAACCATTGACTAGAAGGTTCGGAATACGTGAGGGAAGTACTGCTGGTGCATATTCCGTTTCATCGTAATTAGGTAGAAAATCTACGGTATCTTTATCTAAATCAGCCAAGAGCATGTGCGCAATACGCGACATTCTGATTTCGGTATAGCGCATGGCTGCGGCCTTATCACCGTCAACGGAGCCAAAGTTTCCTTGACCATCAACAAGCATATAACGCATTGAAAAAGGTTGCGCCATGCGCACAATGGTATCATATACCGCTGTGTCACCATGAGGATGATATTTACCAATCACATCCCCCACGACACGCGCTGATTTTTTATAAACTTTATTCCAATCATTGTGCAACTCGTGCATAGCATAAAGCACGCGTCGATGGACTGGTTTTAAACCATCTCTAACATCAGGTAGCGCACGTCCAACAATAACACTCATCGAATAATCTAGGTACGATTGCTTTAATTCATCTTCAATACTAACGGAGATAACTTCTTTGGCTGAATAAACCATAATTAGATAATGTCCTTATATAAAAGGAAAGTCTGCTCAAATTTAGCGGTCAAGATTAGCATATTATTGGTATTATTTGAATCAAATCCTTCTAAAATAACCGTTTTCAGCCCTTAAAATTTTATGTATTTAATAAAAAGTGATTACTGCAAAAAATTAGATTTAACGTTATACTTCTTGGCAATTGCTTAAAGCATTGCGCTTTTGACGGGAGAAAAAATGACGAAAAAGTTTGCGACTCTAACCATTGATGGCTCTAAAACCATCGACTTACCTATTTATAGCCCAAGCCTTGGCACGGATGTTCTTGATATCGCGCCACTTAAAAGTATGGATTTATTTACCTTTGACCCAGGATTTGTATCGACTGCTTCTTGTGAGTCAAAAATTACTTTTATTGATGGCGATAACGGCACATTGCTTTATCGTGGTTATCCTATTGAACAATTAGCTGACAAAAAAGATTTTCTTGAGGTAAGTTTTTTATTACTTAATGGTAATTTGCCCACCCAAGATGAAAAAACTTTTTTTAATGCCATGATTAACAATCATTCTATGGTGCATCAGCAGATGTATAATTTTTTGAATGGTTTTCGTCGTGATGCCCACCCCATGGCCATTATGGTCGGTATTGTTGGGGCCTTATCAGCTTTTTATCATGAATCAATTGATTTAAATAACGATGAAGACCGTTATATGGCGGCCATTCGCTTGATTGCCAAAATGCCCACAATGGCGGCGATGAGTTATAAATATTCGATGGGTCAACCTTATATGTACCCACAAAATAGCATGTCTTATGCAGAGAATTTTCTACATATGATGTTCGGTGTACCCACCGAAGATAAAACAATTAATCCTATTTTAATCGATGCGATTGATAAAATTTTTACATTACATGCTGATCATGAACAAAACGCCTCTACATCGACTGTAAGGCTAGCCGGCTCCACGGGTGCTAACCCTTATGCATGTATTTCAGCCGGCATTGCCGCTCTTTGGGGGCCTGCGCACGGTGGTGCGAATGAAGCTTGTTTAACCATGTTACAAGAAATTGGTGATGTCAAAAATATCAATCATTATATCAAGCGTGCTAAAGATAAAAACGATGCGTTTCGTTTAATGGGTTTTGGTCACAGAGTTTATAAAAGTTACGACCCACGCGCTAAAGTGATGCGTGAAACGTGCCATGAAGTATTGAAAGCCGTTGATGCCCTAGATTCCCCCTTATTTAAACTTGCTATGGAATTAGAGCGTATCGCGCTTGAAGATGATTATTTTGTTGAGAAAAAATTATATCCAAACGTTGATTTTTATTCAGGCTTAACCCTAAGTGCTATTGGTATTCCTACCAATATGTATACCGTTATTTTTGCGCTCGCTCGCACAGTAGGTTGGATGTCGCATTGGCTAGAAATGACCGCCGGTAAATCTAAAATTGGTCGCCCACGGCAATTATATTGTGGTGAAACTAAACGTCACGTTAAATAACCAATTGATAGTTAATAACGGCAATAAAATTATTACCGTTATTAACAAGCTAGATATGTAATTCGGACATTCTTTCAGTTATTTCAGCACTATCTCCTCTTGCGTCTTTGATATGAGGATCAGCGTTAGCATTTATAAGTAACTCATAAATATCATGATATCCTCTTATCGCCGCCCAATGTAATGCAGTTCTCTTGCTTAATTTATTTTGATCTTGAGCATTGATGTTTTTAACATACATAAGAAAATTTTTGACATCTTGACAGTTATTATTAACCACAGCATTTCTTAATCCCTTTTCTAAAGAAGGTTGATCAGTATCGAGCAATTTATATTTTTTTATTAACTGATTTAATCTAGGATCTTTTTCAAAAAAATTAGGGCTCGAACGATGACATAAAGGCGCAGCAGTTGATTTGCTTGTAAAAATTTCATTGAGTAAGTTAAATAAATCCTGCAAAACCTTATCCGGTGTACAATCTAATTTCATTACTTGTTTTACCAATAAAGGACGATGATCTTTGATTACAAAAAAATTTTTGGGTTGATCTGATAATAAATCTAAATCGGTATGAATTGCCGCAACAGGATTTAAATGTTTGATATTGAATAATATTTTTTCTGCTTCTATTGTACTGCTACAGACTGAAGTATAAGCCGCAATATTAGATGGATAAGCATAAATATGATTAATTTGATGGTAGTTAAGAATATTTTTTATTTTAATTAATACTTCTCTATCTGCCCAAGATTGTGCAATAACACTAACACTGATTATGATTTTTTTTATTTGGTTAAAATCATACTGCTCAAAAAGATTTTCTAAATAACTAAATTCTTTTGCGGTTAGAGTATAGCGATTACATTGCGTGCGTTTAACGTAATTTCTTAATTGCAAAAGAAATGAAAATTGATTATCTGAATTAACCATAATATCTCGAGCCATACGCCAAAAATCAGTCACCTGCTTGCTATTATCAAGGATAATAAGTTTAGGTACACCATCGCTTAATTGGCAAGCAAGTTCTAAAGAGCGCATACCTGATGTGCCAATAAGCGCTATGTGTTTATCCGCTGGATGTTTTGGGAGCCCGGAAATAACTGGATCATTACCTTTAATAAACAACTTATAATCTTGCAGATCACTATTAGGTAAATGTTTAATCCCATATTTTTTTCGCGTTGAATACCCTCTAATGAAGGACTGAAGGGTGATAATAGTTTTTACGTGTTTTTCATACTCATACATACTACTGCTCTGCCATAAATTTTTGCTGTATGAAATATAATAAACATGTTTTATTAATGAAATATTAAATACTTTTAAGAATCAAAAAAATTTATTGCAGAGCTTATAAAGATAGCCACACCAATTATGACCTTCAAAATTACCAACCAGGTTGACTCATATTTTCTTTTTCTAGTGTTACTTTAGTAATGATAGATTGATAAATTTCTTCTACTCCCCCCATTCCTTTAACTTTATGAAACAAAGGTGCAAATTTATCATCTGATTGCGACCATTTTTCATAATAATTGACCAAAGGTTGAGTTTGTTCTTTATAAACGGCAATGCGCTCAATGATGGTCGCTTCTTTATCATCTTCTCGAAGGATTAACGGCTCTTTGGTAATATCATCCAAATCCTTTTCTAGTGGTGGATTATATGCAATATGATAAGTACGGCCTGAAGCTTCGTGAACACGTCTACCACTGATACGTTTAATAATTTCATCGTCAGGTACCACAATCTCAACCACATGGTCAATCTTAATATGAGCATGCTTTAACGCTTCTGCCTGCACAATGGTACGTGGGAAGCCATCAAATAAATAACCCTGATCGCAATCAGATTGTGTGAGGCGATGTCGCACCAAATCGATAATAATATCATCCGGTAGTAATTGGCCAGATGACATAATTTTTTGCGCGGTTTGGCCTAATTGAGTTTCTTTTTTAATTTCAGTTCTTAACATATCACCGGTTGAAATTTGCGGAATTTTAAAATGTTTAATTAATTTTTGTGCCTGTGTCCCTTTACCAGCGCCAGGACCACCTAAAAGCATTAATCTCATCATATGAAAATTACCTTAAAATACGAATTAAAAATAAAGGTGTCATCCTACTTTACTTATAGCCATAAGCGCAATGCTCTAATTGACCTGCATAAATTGCTGAACGAACTTTAACTTTCTTCGCAACAGCTAATAGCCATGGCTTGGTTAGATAGGTTTTCTGTTGAAAACCACCTATTCCTTCATGATAGGCAAGATAGAGTGAATAAGCATCACTTGGCATGATACCCGCACGGCGATGTGCTTCATGGGCATACCAGCCAATAAAATCAACCGCATCACTAAAATCGATACGCGAAGAAAATAAATAACCCGTTGAGCGCTTATAAACTGCCCAAGTAGTGCTTAATGCTTGTGTATAGCCATAGGCGGTTGACGGTCTTCTACCAGGTATTATCCAAAAAATTTTTTGTCGGGGCGGTTTGGCTCGACCGTTAAATTTTGATTCTTGATGAATGATGGCCATTTGTACTGATATAGGTACGTGCCAGCGACGTTCAACTTTTTGAACTTCTTTATACCAACGTGGATATTGTTTGAAAATTAAACAAGCATCATCAACCTGATGCGGCGGTTTGGTCACACAGCCAGACAAAACCAATACACTACCTAATATCAACCAACGTATACAATGTTTCATACAAGCCAAGTAAATAATTGCAAGGACTTATTAATATCATAATTTTTGCTGGAAGTTTTAAGTTTTTTTATACAGTTGCTAGATAAATTAAATTTAGTCAAAATAATGCTTATTTAAATTTTTAGTTTGCTATGCATGTCTTATTTGATTTTTGATATTGAAACAGTGCCTGATGTTGTAACAGGGCGTAAAATTTATGAGCTTGATGGTTTATCTGATGAAGATACCGCATCAGCGATGTTTGCTTTGAGGCGATCCAAAGTTAATCATGAATTTTTACCACATCATTTACAAAAAATTGTCGCCATTTCTTTATTATTAGTTGATAAAGAAGAAATCAAGGTTTGGTCTTTGGGCGATTTGGCTTCATCAGAAGAAAATTTAATCAGTCGTTTTTTTGCTGGCATCGATAAATACACCCCAACACTTGTGTCATGGAATGGCAGTGGTTTTGATTTACCTGTATTACATTATCGCGCCCTATTACATGGCATTCGTGCGGAAAATTACTGGGAATATGGTGAGCGTCAGTCAGGATTTAAATGGAATAATTATTTAAATCGATTTCATTATCGCCATTTAGATTTAATGGATGTGTTAGCTTCTTATCAAAATAAAGCCTTCGCCCCACTGGATGAAATTGCCACCATGCAGGGGTTTCCTGGCAAGATGGGCATGAGTGGCAGTAAAGTATGGCAAAATTATTTGGCCGGTCAACTGCAATCAATTCGCGATTATTGTGAAACTGATGTTTTAAACACTTACTGTGTATTTTTAAAATTCGAAATGATGCGCACCAATATTAGTGCCGAGCATTATCATGCAACGTTAACTCATCTAATTAATTATTTACAACAAGACTCAACCAAGCCACATCTTGTGACATTCGCTAAAAAACTTGCACAAGGGGTTTTTGGATAAATTTAAAGATGCATTGCTTATAATTTGCATCTTTAAAAAATATTATTTATCATCGATTTCATTTCTAAATAAAAATCATCTATGCCTTCTTTTGATATTGTCTCTAAACTAAATGAAGTCGAGCTTAGGCATGCAGTTGAAAATGCCATACGTGAAATGAATACGCGTTTTGACTTTAAAAATGTTGACTGTGAAATTGAACTTAACGACTTAACAGTGAGTCTTAAAGCTGAATCAGAATTTCAAGTTCATCAACTTGAAGAGTTGGTCGTAAATCACTGTACCAAAAGACATGTTAGTTTGGTTGGCATGAAATCAGATGATAAACCATTACATAGTGGTAAAACCTATCGTTTAAATATGGTATTCAAACAGGGTATTGAATCGGTTGAAGCCAAAAATATTGTTAAATTTATCAAAGATCATAAATTAAAAGTTCAAACAGCTATTCAAGGGGATCATGTTAGAATTACCGGTAAAAAACGAGACGATTTACAAACAGTCATAGCTAAGCTTAAAGAAAAAACACCTGTTGATATCGCTTTACAATTTGAAAACTTCCGCGACTAACCTTAGGTGGGCTTAGCAAACATCACCTCATGCATAGCCGCATATTGTTCTGCTAGATTAATGTTTGATAATGCTTGCGCGACAAAATGATTGTCACTAAAGGCGCGTTGCTCTATCGTACAATTTAAACCATCTTGATTAAGTACATAATAGCTATTTAAATGGTCTCGGGTGCGCGTACAACACAAAGATCCCGCATGAAGTACCACACAAGAATGGTGATCATCTTTTTCAATTAAGCTAATGTGTGCATGATGCAAATGACCTGTGCAAACAATATCGATGTTACTTTGCTTTAAGTAATCAAGAAAAGCTTGATTATTATGTAACGGATGATGCAAACGATAAATATCATCAATATTGTGGTGAAAAAATAGAATATTAAGCTCGGCATTTTTTTCTTTAAAAAATTTATCTATTAGAGCAAATTTGTCATCACTTAAATGACCTCCTTTAAAATAATATGGGATGGCGCTATTAATGCCTAAAATATTAAGTTTACTACTTTGCCAAGTTGCGCCGTAATATTTTTTTATATATCGATCGTAGCGATAAAATGGCTTAATCCAGCGCATGATAATATTGTGCAATGGCATATCATGATTACCTGGCACAACGAGAATTTTTCCGGGTAATTTTTGTAAAAATTGCTTGAATAATTTAAATTGTGCGGCTTTAGCGCGATGGGTTACATCACCTGAAACAAGAATGATATCAGGCTCCACCTGCTTAATATCTTCGCAAAAAGCGTTAATAACCACAGGTAAATTCATACCAAAATGTAAATCTGAGATATGGGCAATTTTCATGAGTTACCCTTTAAGTAAGGTTAAAGCTTTTGGTAATGTTGAATAGACCAAAGGTAAATTTTCGTTCAAAACATCACCATCCAATGAAATTAAAATACTATTTTTATGAGCCACCTCCACAGTTAATGATTTTTTTGTTTTTAATATTTTAAAGTTTTGAGGTCGTTTACATAAATAGTATAAGAATTTTAACCAACCAAAATGACTATTTTTTAAACAATAAATACCCAATTGAGCATTTAAAAATGAAATTCTTTTAATGGTATGAGGAAATTGATAGGTATATAAGTTATTACTTATCATAAGAAAGGAGGTATTAAGAGAAAATTCTATGTCTTCGTTAAAGACATGGATATTGAAACGTTTTACATAACTTAACATACTAAAAAAACTTAAAACATAGCTGAACCATTTATTATAAAAACGATGATAATAATCTCTTTTTTTAGCAAAACTTGGATAAAAACCAATGGCTGAATTGTTGATAAAAACTTGTTGGTTAACTTTTGCTAAATCAATTTGTATTGTTTGGGGGGATTGAATGGCTTTAACTAAATTTTCAGCTGTTAAGGGTAGATCAGCTTCTTTGGCAAAATGATTCATCGTTCCAAGTGGTAAAATTCCTAATATAATTGGTTGGTTGTGATAAATTTGCGCTGCTGTACGTATGGTTCCATCTCCCCCACCGACCAATACCAAACTGTAATGATTAAGAATCTGGTGAAGCTTTTTTTCAAGTTTGGCTGGGTCAACTTCGTATAAATCGTATTGAAGCTGGTTTTCGTTAAATATTGAAGTGAACTGATCAATATTTTTTGCATTTTTAGCCTTCTTATTCACAACGATAGCAAATGGCTGATTTTTATTTTTTTCCACAAATTATCCTTAATTTATCCCTTAATATTATTAATTATATGCTAGAACATATATATGTTAGGTTATTACGCTTTAAATTAGTTCTAAAATTGACCTTTAAACACCATTAAATGTCCGACTAAACCAAGCATACCTTTCTATAATTGTTTAAAGTTGATTCAATGATGCTAATCTATAGAGGTGAATTAATCATGTCTTTTATAAAAAAAATAAGTTTTTTACTTATTTATACTGTTTTAGCACTACCTTTTATAGGGTTTTGGCTGGGCGGCTGGTATAACTATATATCATTTTTAATTCTTTTTTCGGTAATTCCTTTAATGGACTTCTGGTTACAAGATACCCATAACCCTTCAACCGAGGAAGAAAATATTCTACTTGAAGCATTTTATTTTAAGGCAATTATAATTGCCTATGTGCCTTTACAAATACTCGCGCTTATTAGTGCTTTATATTTGGTGACTTATGTGCCACTCACATGGTATGCATGGTTTGGTTTTGCCCTTTCTATGGGACTTGTGACTGGTGGTTTAGGTATTAATCTTGCCCATGAGCTTATGCATAAGCGTTCTAAATTAGAGCAACTCTTAAGCAAAATATTATTATCATTAGTTTGTTATGGTCATTTTTTTATTGAACACGTTCGAGGTCATCATTTAAATGTTGCAACACCTAGTGATCCTGCTTCAGCACGCTTTAATGAAAGTTTTTATCAATTTTTACCTCGCTGCATTAAAGGTTCATTTCTGTCGGCCTGGAAAATTGAAAGAAATCGTTTAAAACGCCAAAATATTAATTTCTATAGTTATCAAAATCAGTTTTGGTGGATAGTAACTGTGCCTGTATGTTTATTAGCTTCTTGTTTTTTATTAGGTGGTTTTTCTGCGGCTCTCTTTTTTGTAATTCAAGCAATTACGGCCATTATAATTCTTGAGTTAGTCAATTACGTTGAGCACTATGGTTTAGAACGCAAAAAACTTGCTAATGGTTATTATGAGCGTGTTACCCCTGCACATTCTTGGAATGCAAACCATTGGGCAAGTAATGCTATTTTATTGCATTTGCAGCGGCATTCTGACCACCATGCAAATGGTGGTAGACATTATCAAATACTAAGACATATGGAGCAAAGCCCTCAATTACCGTCGGGATACTTGGCTATGATAATGCTTGCCTTATGTCCACCTTTATGGCGAGCTGTTATGAATAAACGTGTAGCGATTTATCGTACACAACCTTTCAATGATACTTCTAGTCAAGTAAAAATTTTAGCCAACGGTTAATTGTGTTGGCAAAATTTCTACATCATTTTTAATAATTGGTATCGTTTTAGAACGATAGGCTAAACATTTTTGACATAGAATCAAGGCAAGATAAGCTGAACAAAGTACAAGACCTACTTGCCAAGACATTATAAAGGTTGCTAAAAAAATAGAAGGTAAAATTAAATTCTTTCCTAGTGTTACATAAAAATTACCTTTTGTTTGTTTGAATAATGAGGCGTAATAATTTTGATTTTTCTGCCTTAGTGTTGCTTGGGCTAGATGTAATTGGTTGTTTTTGTATACTCCATAGCTTTCAAATGACATATACATCGTAGCACCCATGACGCACATGCTATAACCTAAGAACACACCCACACCAGGAGCGATTAACGACACAAAAAAACCTAGAGCAACGAATATAGCTGCCATAATATTAAAATTAAACGTAGCTTGAGTGGTTTGCCAGGAAATTTCTAGCTCATTTAACTGTTCTCTTATTAATAAACATTGTTGTTGATATTTTAAAAAATTTGCGCAATTAAGCATAATTTTTTTATCTAAATCGCGTATTTCTTGATAGTATTGTGACTTTTTAATCTCATAATTTTTACGTGCCATTTCTTTTTGCCATATGAGAAGCATTATATCAAACAAAAGAAAAGCTGCTGTTAATGCAACTCCTAAAGAAAGAGGAAGTATATAATTACTACAAAACATAACACTTCCCCAAACAGCATCACTGGCAATCTCAGGAAAACGCTTTTCTAACTCATAAAAAAAACGTCCAGATATCGGCAAACCCTTTTTGTTTGAGCTAAATGTATGTTTAGCAATTAATCCCAAATTTATAGCCAAACGAATTGCAAAAAAACTTATGCCTAGTATTTTTAAATATGGCGTAAATAATTCTAAATTATTTATCATGTGGTTTATTTGCAAAGGTTTATATAAATAATAAGGTAAAACACGCCATACATTGTAATGGTTAATTAATGTAAAGGCAGTTGTAACAGCTAATTTATCGAATACCCAATACATACGACAAAGATTTAATAAACCAATTTTCTTTTTAATGTCACTGGTATGTCTAGGCGTATTTAAAAAGTTAATAACTTTATTATTTATATCATGACGAAGTTTTTCTATAAATTTAGAATTATTAAGCGGCAAAGATATTTTATTAAATCGTATCTTATTTTTTAATAAAGCATAATTGATAACTTTATCAGGTTTATCATAATATTTATAAAAATTTTCTAACATGGCACAACAAAAATAACAAAATAAAGCATGCTCTTCTGTCCAATAAATTCTTTCTAATACAATTGATAAATCAGCTACTTCCTGAATAATTAATTTTTCATAATAAGCTATAAAAGATAAAGAACATTGAGCCGCTTCTTTATCAACTTGCTCAAAGTTATGTAGTTGATGTAAAAAGATTTTTTTAATGTTGAGAAAATCATTATATTCGTGACAGATTATTATGTTCATTATATTAATAATTTTTTATATTTATTTAATAAAATAGTTTATGGTCTATTTATTTATTGTTTGATAGCGTTCAAGTGCAATTTTGCGTTGTGTTGGATGATGAACAATGGGTTTAGGATATTTTTTTTGCTCATATAAAAAATTTGCTGCTGAATACTCCCATGGCGCATGAATTAATTTTTTATCCAATTGAGCTAATTCAGGGACCCATTGACGAATATAGTCACCATTTGGATCAAATTTTTTACTTTGCAAAATAGGATTAAAAATTCGAAAGTAAGGCGCAGGATCAACACCGCATCCAGCAACCCATTGCCAGCTTACAAAATTATTGGCCAAATCAGCATCTAATAATGTGTCAGCAAACCATTGAGCGCCCTTTCGCCAATCAATGAGTAAATCTTTTACTAGAAATGAGGCGGTTAATAATCTTACTCGATTATGCATATACCCTGTTTTCCATAACTGTCTCATGCCAGCATCTATGATTGGAAAACCAGTTTGTCCAGCTTGCCATGCTTTGAGATGAGTTTTATTTGATTGCCATGGAAAATTATCAAATCTATCTTGAATGTTTTTTTGAGTAATATTAGGTAAGTGATATAACAAATAATAAGAAAAATCACGCCAACCTAGTTCAAATAAAAATCGATTACCATTGTTTATTAATCGATTGGGCTGGGTAATTATCTCTCTAACAATTGTCCAAGGACTAATTTCACCAAAATGAAGATGGGGTGATAGTTTAGAAGTATTGTCTTTAATCATGAAATTATGCCATTTTTGGTAATGGTCTAATTTTTGATTGATAAAGTCTTTCAGATTTTTTAATGCCCCTTCTTCTCCAGGCACCCAATAAGTAGCGAACATGTCTGCCCAATTAAGCTTAGGTAAAAGTTCCCAGTCTTCAATGGCATCAGTGTACGCTTGAATATTTTTAGGCCTAGTCTCAATCACTTCTACCTTTGGTGGGTTTAAATTTTCTTGGCACTTCTTCCAATAAGGGGTAAATACTTTATAAAACTCACCTTGTTGATTATAAATGATCCATGGCTCATGAAGTAAACTTGCGTTAAAGCTTTGAACTTGGTATTGCTGGCTACTTAATATTTTTTTAATATTTTTATCGCGTTCAATACGTTGGGGTTCGTAGCAACGATTCCAATAAACAGCCTCAATAGAATGTTTTACTAAAAGTTCCGTTAAAATATGCAGAGGTTTGCCTTGTCTTAAAATAAGCTCTAAATTTAATTCATCTAAAAGTGATTTTTTTAATGCTTGAAGGCTATGATGTAACCACCATGTTTGTGCATCACCTATTAATGACGTATTTTTTTCATAAATATAGAGTGGCAGTACATGTGTGAATTTTTTACAGGCAGCTAAAAGAGCTGGGTTTTCTTTTATCCTTAAATCTTGTCGAAACCACACAATGACTTTACCCATTTCGCCCACCCAACTAATTTAGCTTTAAATTAAAACATTGTCTAAAATTTTCTGCAGTACGTTGACAGACTTCTTCAAAACTTACATTGCAAAGTTTGGCGACTGCTTCTGCAACATATTTAACATATGCAGGTTGATTTTGTTTACCTCGATAAGGTACTGGCGCCAAGAATGGAGCATCTGTTTCGATTAAAATCCGATTCAAAGGTATATTTTTTATCACTTCTCGCAGATTATCCGCATTCTTAAAAGTTATAATGCCTGAAAATGAAATGTAAAAATTATAGTCTATGGCTTTTTTTGCAAACGTTAAATCTTCAGTAAAACAATGAATCACTCCCCCAATTTCTTCAGCTTTTTCTTCTTTTAAGATAGCAAGCGTATCGTGGGCCGCATTTCTCGTATGGATAATTAACGGTTTTTGAGTTTTAATAGCAGCCCTTATATGTTGACGGAAACGCATTTGCTGTTGTTTTTGGGCCTCAGGCGTTTTGGTATGATAATAATCTAACCCTGTTTCACCAATAGCAATGCATGACTCATGCTGCCCGGCAAGCTCAACTAATTTGGCGCAATCTGGCTCACTTTCTATATAACTTGTTGGATGTAATCCTACAGAAATTTTAACGACAGCATGTTGTTTGGCGATTTCAATTAAAAGCGGATAATCAGTTAAATCAACACTTACACTTAATAAGGAAGAAACTTGGTTAAGGCGCGCTTGCTCTAATACTTTATTCAAATCATTATTGAATTCGTCTAATTTTAAAAGATGTAAATGGCAATGAGAATCTATCAACATAATATTTTAACTCTACATAGTATCGGTTAATTGCAATGATTTAAGTAGCCCCGCAAGATGAGTTTCAATTTTAGAAGTTAAAGGCTTTGCTGTATCGCCTAAAAATTGCAGGCCTAAGCCTGCCGGTTTATTACCTTGCGCGCCACGAGGCGTTATCCAAATCACTTTAGCTTCTAATTCATAAATTTCCACGTTATCTAACAAACTAATGGATAATATCACCATCGTATTTAAGGGTAACATAAGCTTTGTACGTATGAATAACCCCCCTTGCTTGATAAAAGGCATATAACTCATATAAAGGGCATTTTCTGAGGCAAAATGATATTGAATTTTTTGATATTCAGCAGACATCTTTATCCTCCTTTTAAGTAATCAAATAAAACTTCCTCTAAAACAAGCGTTTGGTTTAGCACGATTGATTGTTTTATATAAATTATTATGGCATTTATTTTATCCATTTGAGTAAATAGAAATTCTGGATCATACCGATTAGCGATTACCGGTAACCCATTTTGATGACTAGTATGGTAAGCAAAATGGAATCTTATCATAGCCGCGGTTGCGCGATAAAATAAGGATAATAATTCAGCAAGCTCTATTTTTTTTAAGCGCACCACCAAATCTTGTTGTGTAATTTTTTGCGCTTGTAACGCTTCTAACGCCTCAACAAGGGTTAAGGGCGTCAATTCTTCGGTAATTACTTGCGCATTATTATTAACTTTCTGCGCATGAATTTGCCAAAGCTGACACCGACTTAGTATGGTTTGAGGTAACCAAGTTTTATTCTCAGCTACCAATAGAAAATAAAGATGAGCAGGCGGCTCTTCGAGTAATTTTAACAAGGCATTACTAGCTGATTGATTTAATTTATGCGCATGCTTAATAAGAATTAGCTTTTTCTGACCTATTACAGGTGTTGTAAACGCATTGGTTTGCAAGGTTCTAATTTTTTCAATTTTTATTGCAGCATTTGATTTTTCGGGCTCAATTACGAAGTAATCGGGATGTTCATTTATTTGCATCAAATAACAAGACTGACAATTATTTTTACAATTATCAAAGTCATGACATAAAATGGCTTGAGTCATGCAGTATGCTAAAGCATACGGACAATTATGCTTTTCGCCTAGCAATAGTAAGGCTTGGGGTATACGATGTTGTTTTAAAGCACCTTTGAACATAAACCACAAGTCAACATGATTTTTAGCTAGATCAGGTGCAAGCATTATGTTGCTTCATAAAATAGGTTAAGTAACTTAAAATGGTTTTTTTTACTTGTGGTAAAGGTTGATTGGCATCAATTATTTGAATATTCTGTTTTTCTCTAAAATAATCAGCATAAGCTTTGGCCGTGCGCTTAAAAAAATCAAGCGATTCCTGTTCAATTCTATCGGTTGTTTTTCGTGCTTGTATGCGTTTTAAGCCTTTCTCAGCTGTAATATTTAAAAAAAAAGTTAAATCAGGCTCAAAACCTTGTAAAGAAAAAGCAGATAGATCATCTAATTCGTGTATTGAAATACCACGTCCACCGCCTTGATAAGCATAACTTGACGCCTCAAATCTATCGCACAATACCCAATCACCACGTTTTAGCGCAGGCTTAATTAAATTTTCAATCAATTGAACGCGCGAAGCATACATCATCAGTAATTCTGAGCGAGCATGTACAGGCTCTGAGGTCGTTTTTTTGACTAATTCACGCAAATGCTCACCCAAAAAAGTACCGCCTGGTTCACGGGTCACAACTAAGTTTGATATAGAAGTACTTAAAAAGTGCTTGATATAACTCATCGCTGTCGTCTTTCCAGCGCCTTCTAAGCCCTCGACCACAATTAAACGTCCCTTATTGCGCATGATAAATACCCTTAGGCTTGGTCAATATATACCGTTGAATGGCTTTTTTTTGCTGCTCATATGTTTTAGAAAAGATATGCGTCTTATCACCCTTTGCCACAAAATAAAGATAAGAAGTCATAAGGGGCTGAGCTGCTGCATCAATGGCTTGTTTACCAACTATGGCAATAGGCGTTGGCGGCAAGCCTCGATGTATGTAGGTATTATAAGGTGAGTTGGATATCATATTTTGATGCGTTAATTTTCCGGTAAACGCTAAGCCCAAACCATAGATAACCGTTGGGTCCATTTGTAAGGGCATTTTTTTACGCAAGCGATTGACAATTACGCCTGAAATTAACCTTTTCTCAGTTAAGATACTCGTTTCTTTTTCAATAATGGAAGCCGCTATTAATAATTCATAAGGTGATTTATAAGGAAGATTGGCAAGCCTTGTTTGCCAGGCATGATTTAGATAATTTATTAAATCTTGATGAGCGCGTTTTAAAATTGGCTGCGCTGAGGTGTTTGCTTCATATTGATAACTGTTCGCCAGTATCAGGCCCTCACAGTTGGTATAATGTTGCCAAATAGCCTGCCAATCATTCGCTTGATAATTTAAATAAGGCGCAGTTGCTAACTTTTGTGAAAGTTGAGCAACGGTCGAACCTTCAATAAAACTTATGGTAAATGTTATCACATCGCCTTGAACCACCCGTTGGATAAAATGCCTGATTGATTCATTAGGTAATACCTGATAAACCCCAGTTTTCAATGATTCTGCTAAATGCGTGAGCTTTAAATAAATTCGCACAAGCCAAGGTGAGGCAATTAGTTTTTTTTGATGCAGTATTTGAATTAAATCATACGCCGTTGCGCGTGGTTTAAGCGTAATGACCGGCGCTTTTTGTGTAACTACCATTGGTCGATTTAAAGCGTAATAAATGGTCAAACCACTTGTTAAAGCAGCCACGCTTAGAACAAAAAAAAACCAAATATAAATTTAAAACGCATTTAGATACGCCTAAATAATAGGCTAGCATTGGTGCCACCAAAACCAAATGAGTTACTTAATGCATAGGTGATATTACATTCTTGCGCTGTATGGGGTACATAATTGAGATCACATCCTTCATCAGGCGTATCAAGATTAATGGTAGGGGGCGCAATTTGTGATTGGATGCTTAAAACACTAAAAATTGCCTCAACAGCACCTGCAGCTCCTAATAAATGGCCAGTCATGGATTTGGTTGAACTCATTAATAATCGATAAGCATGGTCTTTAAATACCTGTTTCACAGCTTTGGTTTCACTGATATCGTTTAGATAAGTTGATGTGCCGTGGGCATTAATATAATTGACCATTTCAGCATGAATATGTGCGTCATTTAAAGCATTTTGCATTGCAAAGGCGGCACCTTGTGCCTGTTCATCAGGCGCTGTGATATGATAAGCATCACTTGACATACCAAACCCTGCAAGCTCAGCATAAATAGTGGCATTGCGTTTTTTAGCATGCTCATACTCTTCTAAAATAAGCACACCAGCGCCTTCCCCCATGACAAAACCATCACGGTCTTTATCCCAGGGTCTAGAAGCTTTTTCAGGTTCTTCATTGCGTTTTGAGAGTGAACGAACGGCTGAAAATCCTGCCAAGCAAAGGGGTGTGGTAGTCATCTCAGCACCACCGCAAACCATAACATCGGCATCGCCATAAGCAATCATACGCCCTGCCAGTCCAATATTATGCGTTCCTGTTGTACAAGCAGTAACCACCGAAATGTTAGGACCTTTCAGACCATATTTGATTGAAATTTGTCCTGCTACCATGTTAATGATGCCTGCTGGAATAAAAAAAGGGGAAACCTTGCGCGGCCCGCCTTCAACAAGTCTCATTTGATTTTGAGTAATGGTTTCAATGCCACCAATACCAGCACCCACTGCCACCCCAATTCTTGGGGCAAGTGTATCAGTTACCTCTAGGCCCGAGTGAATCATGGCTTCATGCGCTGCCATTATGCCATATTGAGTAAACATATCCATTTTTTTAGCATCTTTGAAAGGTACAATCTTTTCAATATTAAACCCTTTCACTTTAGCCCAAATCTTGGTAGAAAAATCACTGGTATCAAAATCTTCTATTCGTTTGACACCACTTAGACCTTTTAGGATATTTTGCCAGGTTTCTTCTTTGTTAAGACCCAATGGGCTTACCATGCCCATACCAGTCACAACTACACGTCGTTTACTCAATGATGACTCCTAAACCACTTAATCTTCTTTTGTAATGTTGTCTTCGATGTGATCGATTGCTTCTTGAATGGTCGTAATTTTTTCAGCTTTTTCATCAGGAATTTCTGTTTCAAATTCTTCTTCTAAAGCCATGACTAATTCAACTGTATCAAGTGAATCTGCACCTAAATCATCGACAAAAGAGGCGCTGTTGGATAATTCTTCCTCTTTAACTCCTAATTGCTCTGCCACAATTTTACGGACTCTTTCTTCAACAGTGTTCATAACGTGTGTTTCCTCTTTATGTAAATATTTAAAAAATTATGGGGTAGTTTAGTTCATTATATAAATAACGCAAGCCTCTTTAATTCATGTACATGCCACCATTAATATGAATGGTTTCGCCTGTAATATAGCCTGCTTTATCTGAAGCTAGAAAGTTAACCATCTCAGCGATATCTTCAGGTTTGCCTAAACGGCGCATAGGAATACGTTTTAAAGTTTCCTGCCTTACCATATCAGGTAGTGAATCGGTCATATCCGTTGCAATAAAGCCTGGCGCTACCACATTAGAAGTTATTCCTCGACTTGCCATCTCTTGTGCAAGAGATTTTGAAAACCCAATTAAACCCGCTTTCGCTGCTGTGTAATTCGCTTGCCCTGCATTACCACTTGCCCCTACCACTGAACCTATGGTAATTATCCGCCCCCATCTTGCTCTAAACATCGATTTAAGACATGCTTTGGTTAAACGAAATACCGCATGCAAATTAGTTTCCAACACCCGATACCATTCATCATCTTCCATACGTAGCAATAAATTATCACAAGTGACACCTGCGTTATTCACTAAAATAGCTGGCATTCGTGTTTTTTGTGCGAGTGAAGCCATTAAAGCATCGACATTTTCTTGAGAAGTTACATCAAGCAGCTGACCTTCACCCAAAACTTGATGGTCTCTTAAATAAGCGGTAATCGCATCAGCACCAGATTGTGTAGTTGCTGTACCAATCACATAAATATCATTTGCCGCGAGCGCTAATGCAATAGCACGACCAATACCACGGCTTGCACCTGTAACAAGTGCGACTTTGTTAGGCGATGTAGTCATAGAGTAACTTCCTTAATTAAAATGCTGCGCTAGATGTTCTAGCGTATCTATTTTGCTAAGCGCAAATGTTTTAAGCGTTTTATCAATACGTTTGATTAAACCACTTAGTACCGCACCAGGACCACACTCTATCACATGGGTTATATTAAGTTGCTTGAAATGTAACACCGTTTCGACCCAGCGTACTGGTTGATACAATTGCTCGGCTAAAAGCGTTTTTATATGTGTGTCCGACTGATAGGCACTTACATCAACATTACTTAACACCGTTAATTCTGGCGATTTAAATGAAGTTTTATCTAGGTAGGCTTTAAAATCTTGGGCAGCATTTTCAAGAAGTGGACAATGACAAGGCACACTCACGGGGATACGTTTAGCTAATTTAGCACCCTGCGCCTCGGCATGAATTAGAGCGCGCTCTACAGCAAGTGTGTGTCCGGCAATCACAACTTGACCTATGGCATTAAAATTAGCGGGCGTGACTTTATGTTCTATGCTTGAAACTTCAAGACAGATGCTACGCACCGCATAATCACTAAGCCCAACAATGGCCGCCATTGCACCCTGCCCTTCAGGCACATGCGCTTGCATAATACGAGCACGATGCCCAACAAGTGTCATAGCTTCTTTTAGCGAAAGCGCATTGGCGCAAACTAATGCGGCATACTCGCCTAAACTGTGACCGGCCATACATGCAATAGGCAATGATACCTGAGAGGTCAACACGCGAAACAACGCCACATCCGCTACCAACATCACTAATTGCGTATTTTGCGTTAAATTGAGCTTATCTTCAGGACCTGATTGCGTTAATTGCCATAAATCCTGCTGCGCATAGTCCGAAGCTTGTGCAAAAGTTTCCAAAATCAAAGGATGGGTATGCGCGAGTTCTTGTAACATGCCTACTTGTTGTGAACCCTGGCCTGGAAAAACAACTGCCCAGTGTGACATAGTTGATAATCTCTTTAGTTGATAGTTGTAATTAGTAACGAATAACCATAGCGCCCCAGGTCATACCTCCACCAAAAGACTCGAGCAATAATATATCATCTCTTTGAATTTTCTGCTGTTTAATGGCGCTATCAAGCGCAAGAGGAATGGAAGCTGCTGAGGTATTACCTTGATGCTCAATGGTAACGATCACTTGTTCTAGAGGTAATTTAAGCTTTTTAGCAATACCCTGAATAATGCGAATATTCGCTTGATGGGGTACCAGCCAATCAATATCCTTTTGCGTTAAATGGGCTTGATTTAATACTTCATCAACCACTTCACCCATACGATTCACTGCAAGCTTAAATACATCATGACCTTGCATATGAATATAGGCGCTTTGTTTGTTTAATGCACTATTTGCGTAACTAAGAAAACGTTGATGATCATAAGTGGCATGCAATACGCTTGAGATAATGCCTTGTCTATCACCTTTACTGACAACTGCTGCACCGGCGCCATCACCAAACAAAACACAGGTTGCACGATTTTGCCAATCAACCGCTTGTGACATGCTTTCACTACCAATAACCAAAACATGATTTGCACGATTGGTTTGAATGTATTGGTGCGCCAAATCAAGTGCGTAGATAAAGCCACTACAAGCAGCATTAATATCAAGACACGGAATAGCTTTTTGTATACCAAGCGCATGCTGAACATAACAGGCAACACCTGGAAAAATGTAATCAGGTGTACAGGTTGCAACAATGATAAAGTCTATTTTATCAGCTGCAAGGCTTGCAGCTGTCATGGCGTTATGTGCTGCTTGAGCCGCCATAAAAGAGGTTGTTTCTGTTTTAGACGCAATATAGCGTCCTTTGATTCCAGTACGGGTGTAAATCCATTCATCACTGGTATCAAGTGTTTTAGCTAAATCATCGTTACTCACAAACTTTTGCGGTAAATAGCTGCCAGTACCCTGGATAAAGGCATGTGTCATAACAACAAACCTTGATGCATAAAATGATTAATTTGTTGACGAACCAACTCAGTGGCACCATTTTTAACATGCCGCATGGCTTCTTCTATGGCATATTGAAAAGCCAATTCACTCGCACCGCCATGGCTTTTAATAACAATACCGTTTAGCCCTAATAAACTTGCACCATTATAGCGGGCGGGATCCATTTTTTGCTTTAAATGATTTAATACAGGTTTTGCACAAAGCCCAATTAATTTAGCCATAAAAGAACGCGTGAAAGATTCTTTTAAAATAGCAAGCATCAAACGTGCGAGACCTTCGCTGGCTTTAAGCGCCACATTACCCACAAAACCATCACACACCACCAAATCAACCTTGCCTGAATAAAACTCACCACCTTCAACATACCCTTGATAGTTTAGTAATTTGCATTCAGCAAGCATATGGGCCGTACGTTTGACCTGGTCGTTACCTTTAATTTCTTCAACACCAATATTAAGTAACCCAATTTTAGGCCGCTCTATCTTATCAACTGCTTGAATAAGCGCTGACCCCATGACCGCAAATTGAAATAAATGCTCGGCACACGAATCAACGTTAGCACCTAAATCAATAACACGTGTTTTATTGGATAAAGTGGGTAGTTCGGCAATGATAGCCGGCCTATCAATACCAGGCAGCGTTTTTAGTACAAAACGTGCTATGGCCATTAACGCACCGGTATTGCCAGCACTCACACACGCCTGCGCCTCACCTGTTTTAACAAGATTAATGGCACGACGCATTGAAGAATCTTTTTTGTTACGCAACGCATGGGAGGGTAATTCATCCATACCAACAACTTCATTAGCATGGATGACAGCTAATTGCGACAGTGATGATGCGTGGTGTTTTTTAAGTGCAGCTTTAATTTGTTGCTGTTCACCTACAAGCAACAGATGTAAATGTGCATGTTTTTTTACCGCTTTAACACAGGCGGGAATCAGCGTTGATAAACCATGATCACCACCCATTACGTCAATAGCAAGCGTTATTTTATTCAAGAAAATGACTCTTAATCTTCGTAGACGTTATCACTTTCTAATACTTTTTTTCCTCGATAGTAGCCATCGGCGGTGATATGGTGACGACGATGTGTCTCACCTGTTGTTGCATCAACGGATAAAGTTGGCAAGGTTAGACTATCATGTGAACGACGCATATCACGACGTGAGCGTGATTTTTTATTTTGTTGAACAGCCATTGTGAATTACTCCTAGGCGAATTGTATGTCAGTAGCGCGTGATTCTACCGATTTTTAAGCACAAATCCAAGCTTTGTGATTAAATTTCATCAAAAATTAAAGGTTTGAATATTGACTTAATATCAAACGCTACTCTTGTGAGTTTGACAATCGCTTGGGTTTAAATGTTTATCTGGTGCCCATAAATAAAGCTCATCAATTAAAATATCTGGCAAATTAATATGTCCTGTTTCACTTAAAATCACTTCATACTCGGCCATCAAATCTTGTGCTTTTTGAGTATTTTGGCATATCGCTAATTGTGTTTGGTTATGATAATCATAAGAAAAAACTTCTAAGCAGCGCTGGCAAATGATGGGTACGATACTTGCGGTTATCAGCGATAATTCATAAAAATCAGTCAGCTGCCTTACAGAATACGTGCATTTTATCTTTACTTTATCGTTAATAAAGCTTGGTAGGCGCTCGTTTAAAACAAAAATTTCGTGAACAGGCTTGTTAATTAGCGCGTGTTTATTTAAATTCATAAAAAATAATTATGTTAAATAAAAACACCATTGTATCGCAAAAATAGAGATGGTGTTTGAAAATTTAATCGCGTAGGCTAAGGCCTATTTTAATATTTGATACTTTAAGGATATTTTTGATGAAACCCATTGATTCATTTTTAACGTTAAGTTTAGCGTGTTCAATTAGTATGCCATTATTCGCGGCTCATCATTTTGTGCATAAAATTAGTCTTGATATTAAAGCCACCCCTGAGGCACGTTTGTATGCTGATAAAATTTGCATTAAAACAGCAGGCCTTTTTACCGGGCGTGAGTGTGGTCTAAACGCCCATTTAACCAGCTTTAGTTTAATAGAAAATAAATGGCAGGGATATTTCGATGAAAATGATTATCAAGTTACCTATGGTGTTGATGAAAGCTGCCAAATATTTAAAAATAAATCGCTTTTTACGAGTAAAGAGGTGGTATTACACGGCTATTTGAAGCTTGGCAGCCAATATGATATCCCTATTGTTTATTTGACTAACTGCACAATTAGTATTGCTTAATACACTTTGATGTATATTTAGTGATAGCCACAACAATATAGATTTGTTTAAAAATGAATTGCATAAAATATATGATATGATGCTTGTTTTTTTATGAGAATGCTAACTTGCGTTTATTTGACCATATTCCTTTAGATAGATATTTAGCGGAACATAACACCTATTGTGATAATGTCGAAACAAACCCAGATAAATTTGATTTTGTTAATCTAAAAAAAGGACAAGCGGCAAGTACACTGTGTTATAACTATTTCGCGCCACAAACCCATTTACACGCAGACTGGTTTTTCAAACCGTTTGAAGACCATAATGAATTCCATTATGCCTTATTAAGGGCCATTCTCATTACTTTTGAGTGTATACAAGTAGTACTTACAAGTTTATTTTTTGCTGTATATGCTATGATGTGTCTAATTTTAGCGCCAATTATTTTGCCTGTTAAAGTACTCACAACACTCATTGAAAATGACAAAAACAAAACAACTTTGAGTGTTTTAGACATACATCTTGGTGAACCAATTAAAATTTTATTAGTCTCTACTTTATCGATACTGGTTAATTTGCTTTACTTACCCATCGCTGCCCCCATCGCCCTTGCTAAATTAGGAACACGTAAAATTGCTACTTTGTGTCACGGTGAAGATGCTTCAGTGTATAAAAATTATAGACCTCGGCAACTTTAGGCTAACCATAAAAATTAGGGTTAAAACGTTACCTTTTATAAAGAAATTTCGATAATGATAAAGCCTATCAAATGAATATAATTTGATATATGTTTGTCATTTTTATAGGTCATAAATTTTTTTGTTTTTATTATTAATAACTATTTATTATTTTGATACAGTATTTTTTTTTAGGAAATAACCAAATGACTGTAAAAGCACCTGGTTTTGAAAATTTTTTCCCCTATCATTTTTTTCGTAACGAAGATCGCTTTTTACCCCAAAGACGCTTATTTGTAGATGATAAGTTTTTTGAGCCTTTTAATAATTATTTAATCGCAAATGATGATGATCACGAAAATTATGAAGAAAAGTCTGATGTATTTGACACCGCCCTAAGAATCGTCACCATCACGTTTGAATGCATCGGCACCGCACTTTCAAGCTTAATCGCAGCCACGATCTCGGCATTGCGTTTGATACTCTCGCCTTTTATTGTACCGATTGCCGCAGTAATCAAAAATTTTCCCAAACCTAAAAGTTATCAACTTTATTCGGATGATGATGATGATAGTTCTCCAGAGGAGCGTGGTGTTGTACAACAACATCTTGTTGATCCTATTATCATTTTATTTAAATCATTACTATCTGTTATTGTCAATTTAGTCACGCTTCCTATCGCCGCACCTATTGCCCTTGTTAAATTTGGCACTCGTTTCGGTGCCACTGTTTATGAAGAATATTCTAAAAAACCTGAAGATAATTTTACAACCACAGTATCTTCAAGTTTTTAGATTTGGATTAACAAATTACTTAAAAATTGGGCAATTTGCACTAATGATTAGAGGTATTAGATTAATACATCTCAATACATATTTAACATTAAGATTATATAATTTTTTGTTTAATTATTAATGACTATTTGCTAATTTGGTACAGTTGCTTTTTTTTGAGAGAATAATCAAATGCGAACATCCGCACCTAATTTTTATAATTTTTTTCCTATTAATTTTTTTAGCCATCAAGATAATCACTACTATTTACCCCAACAACGCTTATTTTCTGATGATGGCTTTTTTGAAATATTTTATAATGAAGAAGATATGCTTCACACTGCCCTAAGAATCATCAGTATCACCTTTGAATGCATCGGCACCGCATTTTCAAGCTTAATCGCCGCGGGAATCTCAGTATTGCGTTTGATATTTGCTCCTATTATTCTACCAATTGCTCACTTCCTTGATGAAGCAAGAAGAAATACACCTTGGCGTTGGGAAAATAACAACATAGAATTTATAAGCGTTTTTGAACGACATCTTTTTGATCCTGCTGCAATTTTATTAAACTCAACGCTGTCAGTTATTATTAATTTGGTGAGTCTGCCCACTGCCGCACCCATAGCATTTGCTAAATTTGTAACACGTGGATTTAAGACATGCATTAAAGCAAATCATCCAACATATAGTCTTATAGATGATGATGGAACATCATATGAAGCAATATTTGGATAAAATTTTCAATTTTCTCGGGGATAGCCTAATTTTTGATGGCTTTTTTAGGCGATTGAAGCCATCAATTAAAGTCCTACATAGGCAATTAAGCTAAATTATTGTACCATCTTCGCTCTTTTTTTATATTTACATTTTTATGACTCAAAAAGTAATCGTTGGGATGTCTGGTGGGGTCGATTCTTCGGTGACGGCATGGTTGTTACTTGAGCAAGGCTATCAAGTTGAAGGCTTGTTCATGAAAAACTGGGAGCAAGATGATACCAATGATTATTGCGCCGCCGCTCAAGATTTAGCCGATGCCAAAGCCATCGCAAAACAGCTAAATATTCAACTGCATACCGTTAACTTTGCCAAACCTTATTGGGATAGGGTATTTAGTCTTTTTTTAGATGAGTACGCTGCTGGTCGCACGCCCAACCCTGATGTGTTATGCAACAAAGAAATTAAATTTAAGGCCTTTTTAACGCATGCTTTAAATCTTGGGGCTGATTTTATTGCTACCGGTCATTATGCCAAAGTTAAAAATGGCCTGCTTTATAAAGCTAAAGATAGGAATAAAGACCAAAGTTATTTTCTTCATGCCATTGACCCACAAGCGCTTCAAAAAACATTATTTCCATTAGGCCAATACACCAAACCTCAAGTGCGTGACATGGCTCAAAAGCTTCATTTTATCAATCACGCCAAAAAAGACTCAACGGGGATTTGCTTTATTGGTGAGAAACGCTTTAAAGCTTTTTTAAGTGAATTTATTCTTGCCCAACCTGGTAATATCGAAACCACTAAGGGGGAAACAGTGGGTCAACACGATGGCTTGATGTTTTATACGCTCGGCCAACGACAAGGCTTAAACATTGGGGGTGTCAAGCAATATGATGAAGCACCTTGGTATGTGGTTGATAAAATTATCTCATCCAATACGCTTGTTATTGCGCAAGGTAATGACCACCCAATGTTATATGCGCAGGGTTTAATTTGTCATAATATTCATTGGCTTAAAGATACAGATGAATCTTTTGAGCTGCCCTTAACTTGCTTTGCTAAAACGCGCTATCGTCAAGCTGACAAAGCATGCATTATTTCACCAATAGATGCTCAAAATCGCCATTATATAATGTTTTCAGAACCACAGCGCGCGGTTACCCCTGGACAATATGTGGTATTTTATACGCAAAACAGGTGCTTGGGTGGGGCGGTCATCGAGCAAATTATACGATAACCCTGTATGATGTTCTTATTAACTTTTAATTGACTATTTTTGGAGCATATTATGAGCCATTATGATGCCGCTGCTACTTCAACATCTGATAATCCTATTCCTCATTATCTAACCTTTACCGTTAGCGCGGCTGATAAAGTTGCTGCTTTAATCGCTGAAGAGAACAATCCTAAGTTAAATTTACGGGTGAGTATCATGGGGGGCGGGTGCTCAGGCTTTCAGTATAGCTTTAGTTTTGATGAAAGCATTCAAGAAGATGATACCGTCATTCATCAAACGTGCTCTGATAATATTCATTCGGTCAAATTACTGGTTGATTCATTGAGTTATACCTATCTTGCTGGCGCTGAAATTGATTATGTGCAAAATTTGCAAGGTGAGCAATTTATCATTCGCAACCCAAATGCTAAAACCACATGTGGATGTGGTTCATCTTTTAGTATCGACGACGAGTAACTTATGAAGTCATCGCCGAATATAACATACGTCATCCCTGGATGACGTAGAAAATTAGGATGATGAATAAATTAAATAACTTTTAGCGAGTAGCCTCTTCAAAAGGAATGCTCGCTTGATTTTTGGCTTTGGCTTCCACCATGATGTCAAAATCATCGCGAAATAAACCTGCCCATGCATTACTTGCTTTGTTCCACATGAAGTCACTATGTCGCCTTAATTGACTTTTTTTAAAGCCGGCTTTTAGTAGTTGCTTGATATCAGGTAAAGTATCGGTCGCATGATTGACAAGCACACTTTCAGGTGACACCGAATAATGAATGACCGGCCGCACTCCTCGCCAACTTTCAATGATGCGCTGTACCCGCGTGTCATTGGGGTAGATGTATTCTTCGTCTTTAATCCAGTGATGGTGAATGTCTAAAACCAGCGCAACATCTTGAGCAAGCGCTAAACTGGCCTCAATGCCCCAGCTTAATTCATCATTTTCAATCGTCAGCGTATTACGTGCCTCTGATGAGAGTTTAGGCAAAATGGCTTTGATGCCTTCTGGCCCTTTTTTACCTGAGATATGCACATTGCATTTGAAATCCTGAAATGTTTGACCATAGCCCATCCAGCGAATAAGGTTGGCATGATATTCGATTTCCTGGCGACTTTTTTCAACGGTGTCACGATTCTCACTGGCAAGTACCACAAATTGGCTAGGATGCATGCTTAAGCGAACATCTAATTGCCGAGCAAGTGTGCCAATTTGCGCAAATTCTTTCTCTAAGAAAGCCTTAACGGCTTGTTCTTGCCAAAAAAATTGCGTATCAGGATGGGTAAACCCTGGTAATTGATCACTGCTTAAGCGTACCATGCGCTGCGTTGGAGCAAGCTTGCCCACATAACAAATTAAGTGACGCAGTGCCTGGGTGTTATGCTCAATGATTGCCCATAAACGTTCTTCAGCAATGGCTTTGCTTTGCGCATTAAGCCATTTAATGGTCGTAGTTTTCGCACTAAAGCGCCCTTCAATCGCTTTTAACTCACCTTTTTTAAGAGATAAATCATGGTGCATGTATTTACAAGCAAAGCCCACACGCTTTAGAGTCATGTCTTTTTAGTACTTTGTGAACGAAAAGCAGCACTTTAACATTTTTTCCACAATAAATATAAATTACAGATATTTTTAAAGACTGTATTTATAGAGCGTTTTTAATGCTAAATTTTTATACATAATAAAACCTTAAGTATTTTAATTTAGAATACTCGATTAAAATGACAAAATTTATTTAACGATGAGAAATATTAACAACGTCAAATCAAATCTTTTGCAGAGCATAGCCCAAGTCTACAATGGCTATATGGCGCTTGATTGTACTGAAAACGCGAAAATATTTGCAGGTGAATCGTTGGTATCGATTGTTAAAAATCTGATAGTAACGGATAAAAATTACTTCTAATGTAATATTGATGGTCAGAATGTTGTAATTTCAATTACTCAGGAATCTGCAGACAAGCCTTATAAAATCAGCATTGATTGCCCTGAGGAAACGTTTTCATTACTACAATGGCGTGAACTTGATCAAGAAAAAAATGCTTTAAAAATTGTTAATCTTTTAAAAAAACAAGCAATCACTATGGATGCTGAAACTTTGCAAACGAGCATCCATATCAAAGGCTTGCATGATGAAGTCATCTCAATAGGTGGTGATAAAATTGCGCTTTATCGTTCCCACCTTGTTACGCTATACAAAATATATGAAAGAATTAAACATGAAGAAGAAACTGCAAATTTATTAATTGCCCAAGCAACAGGTTCTGGTAAAACATTTGTTCAAGCTTTGTGGCTTTTATGCTTGCATTTAGCTGATATCAAAGGATTTTTTGGCGTACCTGGTAAGCTTGAACATCAATTTCGTGAAGACTTAAAAAGATTATTACCCGATTCCTTTGTGGATAACAACATTGGGCGATTACCTGATGCTGAAAATATCGATACTCAAGCAGAATTCCTAGGACAGCCACATAATATTGTGGTGGGTGATTCAGAGCAGCTTCTAGATAACCATTTTTCTTCGTTGATGTCATATCAAGATGTTGTGTTAAGTTTTGATGAACAACATCTGTTAATGCAGGTAGAGCGGCGGCGATTACGCTTAATTCGTTTATCGAATCAATTTCTTTCATGTTTTTTAACCGCAACACCTAATGAAGAAACATATCAGTTGTGCCACCAAGATCCGGTGGCGACCATGTCTAACAAGCAAAAAGCGGCAGCGAAACATGGTAAAATTTCTAAAATTATTGCTATTCATGCGCAATCATCTCAGGATAAAAATAAGTATACTAAAGGGTTTTTTAAACGCTTTGCGCGAAAATTTAATCTTGCTTTATCCGATGCCATACAACAACAACCTACGTCAGCTGCTAAGCAAATTTTAGAAGACCTACCCTTTTTAACTCGTGAGATTAATGGCAAGCCTACACATGCTGTTTCACAAAAAATATTGTTTATTGTCGATGATACCGATTCTTTAATTAATCTTTGCTATCGTCTTAGTAATGCTCCCACATCTGAAGAGCCTTTTATACGAGAAGTTTATGACCATGGTAATTTGTATTCACGTGAAGCCATTAGTCAAGTATTAGGCATAAGCGATGTTGACGCAAAGTTATGTCAAGCAAAAAAAGACCACCAAAGTGCTCAGTTTCAAAATCAGCAAGACCAAGATTTGCGTAATCAAGATATTTCTTATTTGCTTAAAAAAGCGCTTTATCATCATATGATTGACTTTGTACTAGCTGATGCCATGGGCTTAAACATCATGGCATTAAATCAATACCGCCAAAATAATCCAGATGCTTATTTTTTGCATATGTGCTTAATTCTTGGTTTGCAAGATAAAGAAAATCTTACCCCAGAACAACAAAACCTTTTAGATAGAACAAACCTAACGAATATTGAACAGATAACACGAGACAATATTTATTATGAAAATTTATTAAAAGATAAAATTGGTGAGTCTGGTGCTGTAAATGTCAGTAAAGTGCTCGCACATTTGTTCAAGACATTAAGCGTCTATTTCAAAGAGACTGCGCCAGATAAGCAAAAAATTTGCTTAATAAATAATGCATCAGAAACCCACACTTTCATTCAAAACCGCATAAAAAATAATAATATTTTTCAAGAATATGCTTCTAAACACCTGATATTATGTGTGATGGATGATATGCATAATCAAGATTTATCGCTTACGCCAAATGAACAAGGAAAACCCAGGCCTTTTTGGGGATTAAAGCAAGATGAATATATGCTTTATGATACTAATGGTTTTAAATCTGCTAAAGCAAAATCAAGAGCGCTCAAACCAATTGAGATGCTAAATCCTGAAGCTCTAGAAAATCGTTTCACGCCAAATTATGATGACCAACTAACCGAAGCTCAGGCTGATAATTATTTTAAACTTGGTTTGGTAGGTGCTTATGTAAGTAACCGTAAAACGGAGGGGTTTAATGATTTAAATCTACATACAGTGGTCAACGTTTGTAACGATGGTGGGCAACGCGCCAATGGTCCTGATAAATTGCTTCAAGGTTTGGGGCGTAATCGTGGTTTAGATGAAACAATTGAACCCCTCTTTATTCATGCCCTTGGCCATAAACAACGCAATTATTTTGACTTTCAACACCTTGATAAAGACGATTATTATGTTGATTATTTTAAAAGCATGCATGCCTTTAAAAAGGAATATCTAAGATTATTGGCTGTTGCTTTAGCACGTAATATTATTGCTGAATATCATAATAATGCAGATGCTCAAGGCCTTTTAGATGGTAAAAAATACCGTAAAATTATTTTGACTATGATAAAAGAAGATTTACGAGAAATTAATAGTCATAACCACCATGAGATTAAGATAAGTCGCAAAGAGTTAGCCTTTGTACTAAAACACGCCGCTAAACATCTTGATACCCATCTGCAACATTTAGCAAAACCCAGTAAACTTTCAACAACCATCGTAGTTTTAGCCAGTATTATCACTTTCATTAGTACAATTTACACTAAATTCGCGCAGTTAAAACCAAAGTATTCGTTAAAAAGAGCTGCGAAAAAAAGTGAAAAGCCTTTGGATAAGATTTATGACAAAATCATTCGTTATTCAAGCGTCAAGCAGTTTATCAGCATGCGATTTATTTCACTTGAGATAACCGCCATGTTAACCCAAGAACAACGTGCTATTAAAGAAATTATTACCCAAAATGCTCAAATTTATTTGCAAGACTCATTATATAAAAAAGCTCAAACGCACATTGATAACACCATAAAACCTATATTGTTAAAATTTATACATCAAGAGTATTACGAGTATGCGAAAACAGCGTTAGATAATGAAACTGATATCGTCAGTTTTTTATACAAAAATAAACATTTAATTCAGCAATTGCGCGATGAGCACATCACTGAAGATGAAACCAAAAAATGTATCATTGCCTTATTTCAGCAAATGGAATTAACCCGACACATCGAAGAAAAAGATGTTGTGTGTGTTAGACACCTAGAGCAGTCAAGCCAGCTAAGCGCAGAGACTAAATCATATATAGCTCAACAAAGCAGTCCATTTTTTATCCAATTAGTTCAAGACAAAATGCGGCCTTATTTGATAGCAGATGAGCAAGCTAAGCTTGATGAGCAATTAAACAATCCTATCGCCGTGCGCGAATTCATTCACACCATGCTCAATCAACAAGCGCAACCTTCTAACGCAGCGTTTTCTGAAGAAAATGTTTTAGCTTTATTTTGCGCAAAGATGAATATTAAAAATCCTACAAACGAAGCTCAAAAATTTAAACTTGCTATTGATGACTTAGAGCAGGAAATATCAAGATCTTCTTTTAAGGCTTTAAATGTTGACACGCAAAATAACATACTGAATTTATTTAAACATAATCTTTTAGCCGGCATGCTGAACTTATGCCCTTATCCAGAAAGAAAAAAACTTGTAGAGCAAATTAAGGATGAGGCTATTAAAGATTTTTTAAGCACACAATTTCATGAGCTAGAAAGACGCAAAGCACAACAAGAACCTGTTGAGACAACAGCAAATTGGATATTATCAACACTTACCAACCAAACAGTTACAAGCGCTCAGAATCCTGAAGAAATTAAAGAAAAAACGGTTTGTGAAATGCAAGATTTAATTAAAAAAAGTCAGAAAATTAGTTTTAATAATGCCAAACATATATTGCAAGCAGCGGGTCAAAGTGTTTTTGGTTGGGCAAGGAAAACAGATGTTAATCTTGAAGATGTTAAAATACATTATATTAAAAAAAAGATAAAAGAAGATGCTTTCCTACACCTTATTTCAAGATTATTTCCTTATGAGCAATATTTAGGTTTAGTTGAAAAAATTCGTAACCCTCGAGAGGGTGATAAAGCCACTACGGCCATTGCTAAAGTGCTTTTAGATACGGATGATAGCGCGCTAGATTTAAAAATCTTTACACAGAATATTGCTCAAGCCGCTGATATAAAGCTTGATTTTATTGAAGATACTGTATCTGATGGTACCTTAAAGCTTGAAGAAATTATGGCTAAGGTAAAAAGCCTGCCTGGCAATTATTTGAATAATGAAATGATTGCCAAAGTTCCAGACGATTATTTAAAAACCCAATTTATCCCTTATTTAGCCAGACATATCAGAAATGGTGACCGAAGAGCCCTTTTTATTGAACATTGTCAAAATCTCAATGGGCGTCAATTACTCAATTTTTTAGTTGTTAAACAAGATGATATCAACAAGATTGAACAATATGTCAACTCATCAAGCGATAATAATCCCCAAACATCACTGCTTGAACTTTTAAATACATTAAATTGTTTATGCGCAAATGAAAGACAGGAATTTAATCAAAATGATTTACATTCACTTGATTCATTCGAAAAGCAATCAGATGTATTTCGGGTAGAGATGGAGATTGAAGTATATAATCATTACTTGCTTTCTGCTCAATTTATGGAAAAAGTTCAACTAGGCTATAATGAAGAAGATTTTAAAAAGATAAGTGAAAAGTTAATAGATGATCACCAAATAAGACGTAATTTAGCTGAACAACTACAGCTTCAGCATGCACAACAAGCTAATTTCCCAGAGATTATTAAAGCGTTTTTTGCGCAACATTTCGAAGTTCAAGATTTAGAGAGCAGGTTAACCGATGCTGATGCATTTTTTAAAACTTTAGAGCCTCAAGATAATAACTATCTAGAGCACTTAAACAAACCTGAGCTTAACGAGCTTATTAAGCAGCGCGTTATTAATAAATTAAATCATCCCATCATAAAAAAACAATTTTCAGTAGTCATAGACCTTCTAGACGAAGGTGAGTTAGCGGATTTAATTGACGTTATCTACGACTCTTCAAGTACCGGCAGCGGCATGGCGCAAGATTTAAAAAAATTTAATGCTTACTTACAACAGGGTCAAAATGAAGAAATTGTGAAAGAGTTTATTGATGATAATATTCACAATTTTGAAAACCAACGTTTATCTATGATTTTTAAAGTATTCAATGATTTACAACAAGAGATTATCGCCAATCATTGTTTTTTTAATCTGCATGATGAAAAAGGTTTAGTTCCGGAAAACGAACAGCGCCAAGAGTCAAAATTATCTCCACGCATCAGCATAAAATTGCGGGGTATTAAAGGTAAACTAGCCGATTTTGCTTGCCAAACCTCTTACATGCGTGGCATTCAAAATTCATTTAGCGCAACAAACTGTTTGCATAAGCTTAATCATATAAATGAAATAACATCTCTTAACCGTGTAAAAAATAACATCCTTTGGCCTATTCATCACAAAATTAATCGCTTTAGAATCCGCAACTGGCTAAGCCAAAAGTCAGACGCTACTGTCAAAGCGCTTAAACGCATATTTGTATGGCATCAACATGACACCAACCCTATAGAAGCTAAAGAACAAGAACAAGACCATCAAAAAATAGAAAAATTTTCTTACCATATCATGGCATTAAATCAGCTAGATTTAATGACTGCTTCCCAAGATGATGCGCCTTTAGAGGCAGTTGATACGCTTTTAAGCCCAAAGAAAAAACGTTCGCTTTCGTTTTTCGATGCAGAAAATTCTAGTGTGCATGAAGACTCGCAAGCTTTTCTATCGCCAAACGTAGCCAGAGAACAGAGTGTCGACATACGCGAATACATAGCTTCAGTATAGAAACAACAAAAAGAAAAGTGATTGTGAGTTAATAAGGCTTCACCACTACTTTGGTACCTAGACTCATAAAATGGTGTGATAGCCATTTGGCGTCACGTGGGGTTACCCGAATACAACCATGGCTGGCGTTGTAATTTGGTACATCAGGCGAACCATGGATGGCATAAAAACGTGAAAAAAACATGCAATAAGGCATTGGCGCACCACCACGGCCTACGGGATATCGACTAGACCGGCAATTAGCACCTCGCTTACTAATAATGGTATAAGTACCAGATGGCGTACGGCAGGCGCGTTTGATATCACGACAAAAGCGACTCCCACCCGACGCACGCCCTTGTCGCACCAAATGACCAGCATCATCAAACGCTTGCCAGGTTAGTTGACGTGGGTTAAACACAAATGTTTTGCTATAAATGATACCAGGCAGCATGAGTAGGCTTGCCATCAACACAAGATTTAAATATTTTAGAACAACGGCATGAAATAGTATTTTTTTAAGCATATTAGGCTATATTTAAGTCACATAACTTAAATATAGCCTAATTTTAATTCATTAAACTCTTTTTAAAGACAAACTAATCTTGCCATAGATTAACTTTTGCTTGCTCTGCAACCAATGCCACAAATTTATCGTGCGCCTCTTGTTCGGCTTGATTGGGTAAAACAACCTTGGTTGCAACTTGCGATGTTATCTTAGAATGTGTTTGGGCTGCGTCATGTTGCTTGGTAGTCAGCTCATCTTCGGCCTCTAAAAATAAAGTACGTTGGCCACCGGTTAGCGCAAGATATACCCAACCTAGTAGCTCGGCATCTAATAAGGCGCCGTGAAAGCGCCTGCGGGTATTATCAACATCATAGCGCTTACACAAAGCATCTAAACTATTACGCTGCCCTGGATGCTTGGCACGTGCTATCTCAAGCGTATCGGTAATTTGACACATCTGTTCAAGCCTGCTTGTTGAGTCAAGACGAGCTAACTCGGCGTTGAGGAAGCCCACATCAAAAGGGGCATTGTGAATGACAAGCTCAGCTTCTTTGATAAAATCGATAAAGTCTGCAGCGATAGTGGCAAAGCGTGGTTTATCTTGTAAAAATTCATTGCTAATACCATGGACTTGAAAAGCACCTTTATCAACTTCACGCTCAGGGTTGATGTATACATGAAACGTGCGCCCGGTAAAGCGGCGCTCAACTAATTCAATACAACCTATCTCTATGATTCGATGGCCTTCTTCATGACTGATACCAGTGGTTTCGGTATCAAGAATAATTTGTCGCATAATAACCTCTAATTTGTGGTACAGGCTTGAATGCCTTGATTGGCGAGCTTATCAGCTTTTTCATTTTCAGGATGTCCTGAATGGCCTTTCACCCAATGCCAAGTAATTGTGTGGATATGCGCAAGCTCATCCAAACGCTGCCATAAATCTTGATTTTTTACTGGTTGCTTTTGTGCGTTTAGCCAGCCTTTTTTTTTCCATTGTAACAACCAGCTGGTCATACCCTGACGCAAATAGTCCGAGTCTGTGTATAAATCAACCACACATTGACTCTTTAATGTTTCTAAGGCTTTGATGGCTGCAGTTAACTCCATACGATTATTGGTGGTATGCGGTTCACCACCGAAAAGCGTTTTTTCATGTTGGTTAAAGCGCAAAAGTGCGCCCCATCCGCCTGGGCCTGGATTACCTTTGCATGCGCCATCTGTAAAAATTTGTACTTTCATAAAAATAAATCACCATAAGCAGGTTGTGAGGCATCCACGGCATAAGCGTCAAAATCGGTGATACCAGCTTGTGTTAAAATTTCCTCGTCAGTAAAAAAATGACCTGTTTGATGACCTATTTGATTGGTTGCCAGCAGATATATGGCATCTGCCACAATCTCAGGATGCCTGCTTGCTTTAAAAAGCGCTTCGGGAAAATGTACACGAATGGCATCCGTGGCAATGGTGGTTTTAGGCCATACTGAATTGACCGCAATATTATCTTTTTTAAGCTCTGCAGCTAGACCTAGTGTACATAAGCTCATGCCCATTTTACTTAGGGTATAAGCTAAATGGTTTTCATACCATTTTGGCTCAAGTGTTAAAGGTGGCGAGAGCGTCACAATATGGGGATGAGCTGCCTGCTTTAGTAAAGGAAGTGCCGCTTTAGCACAAGCAAATGTAGCACGTGTATTAACCGTTTGCATTAAATCATAGCGCTTCATTGCAATATCTGCCGTATTGGCCAAATGAATGGCACTCGCATTATTAATTAATACATCAAGCTTGCCAAAAGTATCTGCAACTTCTGCAAAGGCTTGCGTAATTTGTTCATCATCACGCACATCAAGTGCTATGGGTAGCGCACGTGCACCTAACGCTTCGACTTCTTCAGCAACAGAATAGATGGTGCCCTCAAGTGTTGGATGAGGTTTGGTCGTTTTAGCAGCAATAATAATATTAGCTTGGATTTCTTGTGCAAATTTTAACGCAATAGCACGACCAATACCGCGACTGGCACCCGTAATAAAAACAGTTTTAGTCATAATATTCCTCTATTTAATTCCTGCAAAAAATTTTAAGCAGGCAAAAAGTTGACGATGAAAAGGCGGATAAAACCAGGCAATTGGTGAAAAGCGATGCTGTTTGAAAATGGGTTTTAAATGGGAAAAGGTTAGAAACCCTTCAATACCTTGATACTGCCCCATGCCACTTTGACCCACACCTCCAAAAGGCAAATGATGGTTAGCAAGATGCATCAACGTATCATTGATGGTTAATGCGCCTGAATGCGTTTCAAATTTTAACCGGTTAATTTCTGTTTTGTTTTCTCCGAAATAATAAAGCGCTAAGGGACGCGCGGCTTGCTGTATAAAATCGAGTACCTCATTAAAATCTTGATAACATCGTACCGGCAAAATGGGGCCAAAGATTTCTTCTTGTAAAATACGCATATGTGGTTGGCAATTAAACACAAGCTTTGGTGCCATTTTTAACCCATTGGAAAAACCGAATTCAATAATTTCAGCACCTTTGCTTTGGGCATCTTGCAATAAATCTTCAAGTCTTTGGTGATGATGCTTATTAATAATGGCCGTATAGTCAGGGGTTTGCATGGTATGACCATAATGCTCAGCAACAAATTGTTTGAAAAAAGTCGTAATGATGGCTTGCATGCCCTCTTCTACCCACAAATAATCAGGAGCAACACATGTTTGACCAGCATTGAAAAGTTTGCCCATAAATAACCGTTTAAGATACGTCTTTTGCACACTTTGAGAAATAATCGCCGGTGACTTACCACCAAGCTCTAAAGTCACAGGGGTTAAATTGGTGCTTGCCGCCTGCATCACTTTTGAACCAACTTCAGAAGAACCGGTAAAAAGTAGATGATCAAAAGCTAACTGGCTAAAAACTTTGGCTTGTTCAACTTGGCCGGCACACATGTAAAGTTTATGGTCTAGTAAAGGAAGCAAATACTTGACAAGGTAAGCCGTTAAATTTGGATTAAACTCGGCAAATTTAATCATAACGCAATTGCCCGCCGCCAAAGCATAAGCTAAGGGTACCATCGATAAAAACAATGGATAATTCCAGGGCACCATAATACCGACCACACCCAAAGGTTGCGGCAATAAACTTGAATGCGCCGGTTGCATATACCAAGGCGTTGTTCTTTTTTGCGTTTTACACCAAGATTTAAGATGCTTGATACAATAATCAATGGTTTTGATAGCCGGAAAAATTTCTAAAAAAAAGGTCTCTTCTGTGGCTCTTCCTTGAAAATCTTGATCAATCGCCTTAACCAATTCATTGGCATGGTTTTGCAAAAAGGTTTTGAGTATTTTTAAGTCGTGTTTTCGTGCTGCGATGGACGCAAAAGGCGAATTTATAAACTGTGTCTTTAAACGTTGAAACTGATTATCTAGCGCCATAAATATAAGCCTATTATTTAACTGCGTTTAACTCGATGCTTGCCTAATGCAGCGAAAAATTCGGGTTTATTTAAGCCGATATCAGCAAAAATTTGTGGTACTTTATCCCAACTATTTTCTTCATCAATGCTTGCAACCACCATTTCAAAGCCTTTTTCTTTGTCTATTTCAACACCCCAACCATTAATATAGGCTAAACCATGCCACCTTTTGGCTAAAAAATAACCTAATTTTTCAGCGGATTTAAAACATACCAGAGCTTCTTCAAAGTAATTATCGCGCTGCCTTTGGTTATAAATATTGGCCAAGAGCTCCTGATTTTCTAACTCATCACGATATATTGCCTCATCCAACAAAAGCCGGCCTAAGTCATATTGTGCTTTAGCATCATCAAGGCCTGCTGCAGCTCTTAGACATTCTTTATAGGCTACAAAGGCAAAGGGGTGCTTTTTATGATGTTGTAAGGCTAAATAAACTTCGGCTAATTTTAAATATAGCGTGACTTCTTTTTGTAAAGTTTCATCATTGACTTGATTATGCTCACGATATTTTTTTAGCGCTTTTAATTTTTTGGTTAATTTGCGAATGGTTAAATTTTTAAATAGCTTCATTGCTGCTCCTAAGCATGGTGGGCTTAAATGTGGTAGGCCTTGGGGTAGTATCGGTGATAAGTGCATGAACTATTAGGGTACTTAAAAATACCAACAACAAGATAATAAGCAACCTTACCCCAAAGCTTAGAGTTTTGCGTATCTCATAACGCTTAGGCTTATGGGTGGGTTCTAATGTGATGAGTTTATCGGCTTTAAAGCCTTTTAACTCTATTTGATTCGATAATCTGCTGGCTAAATAGCCAAAACCTACGGCCAAGCACAACATACTTGCTAAAATTACGGCATGCGCTTGATTGAGCGATAACTGATAATTTAAGGTTAGTTGATGTTGTAAACCAATAACAAATTCAGGCACATTGTAACGCCAACCAAACCCAAAAAATGGCAATAAATAAAAGGATAGAAACGTTAATCCCAAGAATAGGATTAAACATAGCATACAAAGAACATAGCGTTTATGACTAAGTTGATAGCGGTCTTGCTCTAACAAGGTCGGTGTCCCTTTCAATTGGTTGATTATTATATTTCAGCTAAAAAGTATAGTATAAAGATAATTTTCTTAACCTTGCACCCCATGACTCGACATATTTTTATGATTTCAGATGGCACAGGCATCACCGCTGAAGCTTTGGGTAACAGCTTAATTACGCAATTTGACAGCATCCATTTTGAAAAACATACCCTGCCCTATATTGATACTTGTGCTAAAGCCTTAACGGTTGTACAGCGTATCAATGACTGTTTTAATGCCACTGGCATCAAACCTTTATTATTCATGACCCTAATTAATACAGAAATTGCGGCACTTATCAAACAATCGCACAGCGTAAGCTTTGACTTATTTAACACATTTTTAGAACCACTTGAACAAGAATTAGGCGCAAAATCCTCGTATACAGTGGGTCGTACGCATGGTGTTGTAAATAATGTCTCCTATACCAAGCGCATTGAAGCCATCGATTATGCACTTAATCATGATGATGGCATCAAGACTCGAGGTTATGCCCAAGCAGATATTATTTTAATCGGCGTTTCTCGCTGTGGTAAAACGCCAAGTTGTCTTTATATGGCACTTCATTTTGGCGTACTGGCGGCTAACTACCCTTTTACTGAAGATGATTTGCTTAACTTTACCCTGCCCGACTTACTCAAACCTTATAAAGCAAAATTATTTGGGTTAACCATTGACGCTGACCGTCTACAACAAATTCGTACAGAACGCCGACCTAACAGCCGCTATGCTTCGCGTGAACAATGCCGCCGTGAGCTTTCAGAAGTTCAGGCAATGTATCATCATGAAAATATTCCTTATTTAAACTCGACACGTTTTTCAATTGAAGAAATCACCACCAAAATTGTGGCAATTGCGGGACTTAAAAGACGATTTTAAGTCCCGCACCAAAGGGACATAAAATCACTCACACTCATAGCCCCTAGGGTTTTAGTATCTTGCATGCAAGCTATCATTGCATCTATCTTCTTGGATGGAAAACGTGTGCTTAAATTGCGCTTAAATTTATCTTGCAGTATGGGAATGCCCTCATCACGACGAACTTTATGACCAACGGGGTAAGCAATCTCTACCTTTTCAGATGCACTGTCATCGTTAAACTTTAATTGTACGCTATTGGTAATCGCACGTTTTTGTGGATTTAAGTAATCCCGGGAAAATTGCAAATTTTCACGTACTTGCATTTTGGCACGAAGCGCATCAATAAGCGGATTTCGCGCGATGTCATCTTCATAATGCTCAGCACGCAACTCACCGAATAATAAAGCCACAGCAACCATATATTGCAAACAATGATCGCGGTCAGCTGGGTTATGCAAAACTCCGGTTTTATGAATAATACGCATGGCTGATTCATGGGTTATGATGTCAATTGATTTAATTTCATGCAAACGATGTTTATATTGCGCATGCAAACGTATGGCCGCTTCAACTGCTGTTTGTGCATGAAATTCAGCTGGAAATGCTAATTTAAATAAAACATGCTCTATTACATAGCTTTTAAAAGGACGCGCCATTTCAAAAGTGGCTCCGGCAAATGATGCATCATAAAATCCCCATTTAGGCGCTGAGAGCGCTGCTGGGTAACCCATTTCATCGGTAAGGCTTATCAACGCCAAACGCACTGCCCGCGCGCCGGCATCACCTGCCGCCCACGATTTTCTTGAACCGGTATTTGGTGCATGACGATAGGTACGTAAACTTTGGCCATCGACGAAAACTTGGGAAAGCGTATTGAGTAATTGTGTTTTATTGGCACCTAATAAAAAAGCCGCTAACGCACTACTGGCAAGTTTCACTAAAATAACATGATCTAACCCTTGGCGATTAAAACTATTTTTAAGCGCCAAAATTCCTTGAATTTCATAGGCTTTTATCATGCTTATGAGCACATCATTCATTAAAAGAGCAGATTTGCCGGCTGCTTGACGTGTGCGACTAACATAATCGGCCACAGCTAAAATTGCGCCCAAATTATCAGAAGGATGCCCCCACTCCGCTGCAAGCCAGGTATCATTAAAATCAAGCCAGCGAATCATCGTACCAATATTAAAAGCTGCCTGTACCGGGTCTAGCTCGTAATTGGTGCCTGGTACCCTTGCTCCATTTGGTAGAAAAGCATGAGGAACCACAGGACCTAATAATTTGCTACACGCTGGAAAATTAAGTGCCAATATGCCACAACCTAGCGCATCCATTAGGCAAAGTCTGGCTGTTTCAAAAGCCTCATGACTATCGATGGTTGTGTTCATCACATAATCAGCAATATCTTCTAATACTTGATCAAATTTTGTGGCCATAGCAGGTTTAGGAATGGTAGCGTGCATATTAATCTCGAGTTTCAATGGCTGGAAAAGATTGTAGTTCAGGGCCTGTATAGCGGGCATTAGGGCGAATCAATTTATTATCTTGACGCTGCTCAATCACATGAGCGGCCCACCCGGTAATGCGAGACATCACAAAAATAGGCGTAAATAGTGCGGTTGGAATCTGGCAATAATGATAAGCCAGGGCACTATAAAAATCTAAATTGGGACATAAATTTTTCTCACGCCACATAAGTTGTTCAATTTTTTCGGATATTTCAAATAACAAAGGATAACCACTTAATTGCGCAAGCTTTCGAGCATAGGGTTTGATTAAATCAGAACGCGGGTCGGCTTTCTGATAAATTCTGTGACCAAATCCCATAATTTTGGTTTTATTAGCAAGCATTGCCAAAAGCTTGTCTTCTACCTCATTTGTTGCACTGAATTGCTCAAGTAATGCCATAACCGCCTCATTCGCGCCACCATGTAAAGGCCCACTCAATGTTCCAATGGCAGAGGTAATGGCCGCATAAAAATCAGATAAGGTGGCAGCGGTGACACGTGCGGCAAAAGTTGAGGCATTAAACTCATGTTCAGCATAAAGAATAAGCGAGACATTCATTATGCGACAAGCCAAATCATCAGGCTTATTTTGGGTTAATAACGCTAAAAAATGGCCGCTTACAGTGTTTTCATCCGATAATTCGCTAATTTCATTACCTTTAAAATGATACATATACCAGTAACAAATAATACCTGGAAAAGCCGCTAATAAGCGGTCGGCGATATCTGCTTGATTTGACCTCACTTTTTCAGGCTCTAATACGCCAAGCATGGAACATGCTGTACGCAGCACATCCATAGGATGCGCTGATTTAGGTAGTAATTTAAGCAGCGTTTTTATAGCATCAGGCAGGTAGCGTAAACCTATAAGCTTTTGTACATACGCTTGTAACTCTGATTTGTTTGGTAATTTGCCATGAATAAGCAAATAAGCGACTTCTTCAAATTGCGCATTAGAGGCCAAATCAGCAATGGCATAACCGCGATAAGTTAAACCACTGCCTGCTTTACCAACTGTGGCAATGGCTGAATTACCCGCATAAACACCTGCAAGTCCACTTTCCTTGTTAGTCATGACCATCCTCACTTAGTTTATCGAGTGTTTGTTCGTAGGTGTGATAATTTAAAACTTGATAGAGCGCTTCTCGCGTTTGCATAAAGGGTAAACAACTTTGTTGTGTACCCTCTTTTTTAATGGCGTCATAAACTTGACAAGCAGCATAAGACATAGCGCGAAAGGCGCTCAAAGGATAAAGTACCAGCTTAACGCCTACATCTACTAATGCTTGTTGACTAAATAAAGGAGTTTGACCAAATTCAGTGATATTAGCCAATACCGGTACTTTGAGATAATGTGTGAATAATTCGTAATCTTTTAATGTAGTGATGGCCTCAGCAAAAATCATATCAGCGCCGGCCTCAACATAAGTTTGAGCTCGCTCTAAAGCCTGATTGATACCTTCTATGGCGAGTGCATCTGTACGCGCCATGATGACAAAATGCTCATCTACTCGCGCATCCACCGCCGCTTTAATTCTATCAAGCATGTTCACTGTGGATGTGATGCGTTTATTTGGGCGATGACCACAACGTTTATTAGCTTCTTGGTCTTCAAGGTGAACCGCGGCAACCTTTGCGCGCTCCATAAGCTTAATGGTTCGAGCAATATTAAAAGCATGCCCCCAGCCAGTATCAATATCGACTAATAAGGGTAAGGAAACACTATCGGTAATACGACGCGCCTCTTCGACCACTTCAGTTAAAGTGGTCATACCCAAATCAGGTAAACCAAACGCGGCATTGGCAACGCCAGCACCTGATAAATAAAGCGCATGATGACCGGATGCTTGTGCTAAAAGCGCACAATAACTATTGATAACGCCAACCACAGGTAGCGGTGTGTGTTGTGTAATAAGGCGGCGAAATAATTGCCCCGGTGACATAAACTTCCTTGTATAAAACATTAGTTTATGTCGTTGTATCACGGCTTGCTGTGGTTAGCAATCGCTTGATAACAGACTATATAACTAAATATCCACAAGAATATAATTTACAATGGCCTGACATACGCACACGATTGTCGATAACCTCACCTATCAATGTGCCTTGTCTTTTTGAACCTTGCAAAGCATATAAAGAGGATTTACCTAGTTTTTCTGCCCAAAAAGGCACCAAAACACCATGTGCCGAACCTGTCACCGGGTCTTCACTGATGTTGTGTTTTGGATAAAAGCAACGCGCATAATAATCGGTTTGTATACCTTTAGCGGTAATAATTAAACCACGCTTGGCCAGTGATGCAAGCATGGGTAAATTAACGATGACTTTTTCTGCAGTTAATTGATGGTCAAAAAGCATGATGTAATCAAATTCACTCTCATATATCGCGTCAAAAGGTTTATCTACCAAATCAATGAATGCCTTAGACACATTGATTGGCGCAAAATTTAAACGTGGTAAATCAAGCGTTAATATTTGATCGTGATAATAAACATACAGTGGCCCGCTTAAACTTGAAAATTTAACGGTATGGCCTTTGTATCCAGCACATTCAAACAATACAAAGCCGGCAGCAAGAGTGGCGTGTCCGCATAATTTTATCTCACCATTTGGCGTAAACCAGCGAATGGCAAAATGCTCATCTTCTTTGATGATAAAAGCGGTTTCAGATAAATTATTTTCAACGGCAATGGCCTGCATAAGTTCATCATTTAACCAGCAATCAAGCAAGCAAACTGCCGCAGGATTGCCGTAAAATAATTTATCTGTAAATGCATCCACTTGAAAAATCTCAATTTTATCCACAACACCTATTACCTTTGGTTCAAAAAAATTATAGTAAAAACAATACTTTCATACGTTTCGCTAAAGCAGGCAAGGGTAACTTTGTTGCCTTATTTTGGCAAGATAAATGACTTAAATTTATTTAATTAAATCTAAAATTTATCTTGTATGATTTTTTTCCTTAGAACACGTGCCAGTGATACTGCTTTGATTAAATTTTGTGATAGTTTTAGTGGTTCATCATTAATCAAATTTGCCAAAAATTCAGCCATATAAGGAATGGTTGTTAAGCCTCTTGACCCAAAACCGGCCATAGCAAATAGCCCTGGGTGATAAGATGTTAGCGTATCCAACCATCGATTTTTATCTTTTGACCAGGCTTTAAATTGCACCTTAAATAGCTCTGCCTTGGGTACGGGCCCCACATACGGCAAATAATCAGGGGTCACAGCACGCACCCCTGTCCAGATATTTTGAACTGCCTTATTTGCGAGTGTTATGCCTGTAAGATGACTTAATTTACTCAAATTCTCATGGTGATGTGCATAAATATCTTGACACTTTTCCACTGGATGGTAAGTAGCCCCTACCAAATGCATGTGCGCACATTTGGGTAGAAGATGTCCCTGTCCACAAAGAGGAATGTTTAGATTTTGCAAACCGTTAGAACTTCGTACGTAACTTACGCTACCACTGACTTGTTTTATGGGTAGGAAAGCCGTTGGCTCAAATAAATGGGTGGTATGACCGCAGGCAATAACGACTTTCGAAGCTTTAAGATGATTTACATGCCAGTGACCATTTAAATACACCAACTGCTGGATGGGTTGATGATTTAATACAGTAATGCCTGGGTGTTTTATTAAATAACGACATAATTTAGGGACATTTATCCATCCTGAGTCAGGAAAATAAATACCTGATTTATCAAGCATAATACCTGCTTTTTTTGAGGCCGCTTGAGCATTCATATACTTGCCTAATTGTGGATAGGCCTCAAACCAATTTTGCAATGATTGAGATGGTTTATTTTGAATTAATTCAAGCATGCCATTTAATTCACCAACTTGATGGTGAGCTAATATTTGCTGATAAAATTTTGTGGCAAATAAATAAGACTCTAACATCAGTTGACTAAAATTTGATTGATGCGCTGATAATTTCGGATAAAGTACTGCTTGCTTAATGCCCGAAGCACCCCCCGCAACGCTTTTATGCTCATCAATAAGCGTGATATTAAACCCCCGCAAAGCCAAAAAATGTGCCAACGTACAACCTGCAAGACCTGCTCCTATTATCACAATATCTTTAGAAACATCTGTTGGCGCTTCAGGCAAATGCCAAGGTGTGGCGCGCTTTTTTAAATGATAAGACGCCATAGATGCTTGGTTCATTAACCAGGTGGTATTATCAAAAGGTAATTGAAGCAGTTCATAAGAAGCGTCCAATGCCGTCAAAGGCGCGTGAATCAGTGCTTTTGACTGTGACAACATCTTTATTTTAGTTAAAAAATTATCGTTTTTTTGATGTTGATTTAAGTAAATCAAGCTAGCAAAATGTGTTTTAACCTTTTGCTCTAAGATACTATCGCCACAACAAATTAAGGCATCGAGTGATGCCGAAATTTCCCCTAAAATAAGCGTTAAGCGTACACAGCCATCAGCTAAGACCAATTCATGGAAACCAGGTGTTAATACGGGATACACTTGCAATAGTTGGTTAATTAACAACGCTAACTCTGGGTAAAGTTGGCGATATCGCGCAAACGCTTCAAAAGAAGGAAAGCATTCGGCAAGCATAAAAAAATGAAGGGTTTTATCATCACAACGCTCTAACCAATGCTGCCAACATAATAGAAAATCAAGTGCATCATTAAAACCAATCTCGAGGATAATCATATGAGAAGATTTGAAAGTAGCCAGTGTTTCAGCAAAATTTAAAAATACACGGGTTTTTAGCTTTCTATTGTAAAAATTTACATCACGTTGAATAGGTAATGATTGATTTGGGATAGGTGTGAAGGTGTGTGCCAATATCTTTTTTTGTTGAAATTTGTATAACAGCATCATAGTATGAAATTTCTTAGTTATCAAAAAATACGTTCAAGGATGATTTTATGTTTATACCTCAATTGAAACTCACACCGTTTGCTCATTGGTTTCTACAAGAGCGCGAAGCAAATTATATAAAATGGTTAAAATCTTTAACATTAATAAGTGGATTATCGCTATTTAGTTTTCAAGCTTGCGCTGACGCGTTCCCTACGCCCGGAGGTAGTCAAATTTATGACAATAGTGGTACTCAAGATATCAATGGCAACACACAAGCCAGGTTAGTTCTATTAAATACAATCAACCCTACCAGAATGGAAATAGATAATATTACATTAAATGTTCTTAATTTTAGCAGAATAGGTTCAGGGCTTAATGGGAATGGTGGTGCCATTGATATTACAAACGCCACATTAATTATCGATACAACAAATGCTCCTTTAAGTGGTGATGCAATCTTATTTCAAAATAATATAGCAAGTACTGGTGGCGTAATTTTTAATAGTAATAACTCTATTACTAATATAGGTCAAAAATCTCACTTTTTAAATAACTCTTCTTCAAGTGTTGGAGGAGGTATTGTTAATGATCGCTCTGAACTATTAATAGGCAATCAAGTTATTTTTGAGAGTAACACTGCCTTTAGAGGAGGAGCAATTAGCAATGTTGCAGGGACAGTCACTATAGAAGATAACGCCAAATTTTTTAATAATCAGGCCAGCTCCTCAGGGTCTGGTGGCGCTATTTTTAACACTGCAGGCTCAACACTTAATATTGGTGACAATGCACAGTTTGACGCAAATATAGCATTATTAGGTGGCGGCGATGGTGGCGCTATTTTTAATAATTCATCAGTAATCAATATAGGGAAAGGCAGTATATTTAGTAATAATCAAAGTAACTCTTTAGGTGGTGCTCTAAAGATTGAGAACGCATCAACGGTAACCATCGATGATCAAACAATTTTTGAAAAAAATACTTCTACGGATGTAGGTGGTGCTATTGCCCTTGATAACTCAACAATGTCGATAAGCATGAATGCTTCATTTGAAGGAAATTCTTCTAATACAGGCGGCGCTATTGCAAACATTAATAACAGCACACTCACGCTTGCCACAAACGCCATTTTTAGTACCAATAATGCTGACAATGGCGGTGCTATAATCAATAACGATAACTCAAATTTAACCATTGGTAGTGGCGCATCTTTTCTTAACAACACCGCAACTAACATGGGCGGTGCCATTCTTAACTTATTAGGCAGTCAAATCACTTTACAAGCTCAAGATAATACAACGACTTTATTTAGTGGTAACAGTAGCATGGTGGGCAATAATGCCGTTACTTTTGATGCGGGCGAGTCTCTTATGGTAATCGAGAATGTCCCTTCTAGCGCTTCAGCCAGCGCTTTACTTGACATGCGTGACCCGATGTATGTATCCAATTTATTAGCACCCAATTTATTAGCGACAACTATTAACATCGCTAAAAATGATGCTGGTGTATGGGCTTTGGGTGGTGATAATAATTTTAACTTAGCCGAGCGCACCAATTTTAGCATCAATACCGGTACCTTATATTTGTATGCTGCCAACGAAGTTGTCAACCCAAGTGCGACAGATGCGATGGCAAGGGTTGGAACAGGCGTTTTAAATTTAGGTGGGCGCGACACAGCAACGCCCTCAACATTTACTCTAGCCTCGGGTGCAACACTCGCCGCAGGTGGTAATAACAATATTAATCTTAGCAATGGGAACCTGATCATCGGCGATAACGCCACCATTCGCGGTGGTAGTCAGTCACGCTCACTCGGTGGCAGCACACCACGCAATGAGTTAGGTGGCACCACCTCTCTAACGCTCACTTCAGATAACAACACGCAATTACAAGGGTTGGTGAACTTACAAGCACTAGAAGCCCGTGATGCCTTTACGCTTAATGCCAATTTGGTGGATGCGCCCAATGCTGTTGGGCGGGTAGTAAGCTCAGGCTTGGGTCAGGTGACACTAACCGGGAATAACACGTATACCGGTACGACGACCATAAGCTCAGGCACATTAGCGTTAGGAGCGACCGGTAGT
>PKDH01000051.1 GCA_002863045.1 Legionella sp. | reverse complement strand
CAGCTCCTTGAGTTGGATAACGCATTAGATGCGCTAAAAGACCTAGAGGTTGAGGCTATAATCCAAGAATTTGACAAAATTAAAGATAAGTTACCTAAGAGCGCTATGGATATTAACCAAGCGTTCTATGAAAAGGTAAAAGCGCGATTTACTGCGATAAAGGAGCGTCTAAAATTCCATACAAGCACGACCTTGTCAATTGCTGATATACCATGGAAGACTTTAGAAGAGGAATTAAAAGCACTCAGTAGTGACCATGACGCTTCACTACCGGATAAATTAGGTAAGCAAAATTTAACCACGCAATTGAACAAGCAAAAAAATTACGTCAATAGTATTCATTATTGGCAGAATAAGCTTCTCGAATGCCAACAAAAATCAAAGCAGCAAGCAACTGGGTCGCTGACTCAAGAATTAAGAGATCTATTTCCAGAGTACTTTTCTAAAGAAGGTATCGAGCAGGCTCTTAATACAATCAATGGTAAAAATATCAATGCGAGTTCAGGCTATTTTGGTCGTGCTATTTTAGGCGGTTTACAAGCTGACTGCATGAAATTTTCACGAGATGGAACATTTATTACACGTGAAAAGCTAATAGACGATAATAAAATAAATGATGTTAAACAGATGCCTGGTTTTCCTACGTTAGATAAAAAGTCAGACTATTACTCAGTATTAGCGAAAATAACCGAACTCGCCGACTATGGCCAGCAAAAAGGTTATTCACAAACTGCGCAACTGGCGTACGATTTGGGTGAATGCTTAAGTGCGCTTCATCAAGCTGAAAGCGCAGAGGTTCCCGATGAAAAGCAAGTACAAGCGCTCAAAAATGAATTTAATCTGCGCTTACATAGCCGTGATGACATCATGCACAAGCATAAGCAGGTATGGAAGCCGCTACTTTTAGCGGCGGTCACAGCAGGTTTATCGGTGGCGGTCAAACTTATCTCTACAGGCTTTAGACAATGCTTTTTTGATACCAACCGCCAAAAACAGTTGCACGCCATTGATACTTCTTTTGAGCGTGTGGCTAAAAGCGCGCCTACGGCTTAAAGCATTTAGGGCGTTTTGGGTGAAGCAATGATTTGCATGATACCCAAATCTCCTGAAGCTTTGCGGCCAATGACCAAATCCACGGTAAGCAGTTGAGTCAGTTTATCGTGGTTGTTTTGATACATCACTTCTAATATGGTTTGGGCTTTCCACTCTTGCTCTTTGGTTTTAGTAATCATAGGCTCACCTTTGACTTGGCTGTGGGTAGCAAGCTGTTGCTTTTTAATCGCTTCAATATTGCCTGATTTTTGCAATGCTTCATTAAAACTTTGCCAACCCTGCATCGTATAGCATGACTTTAACATGCCAAGTTGTGAGGCTAGGGTTTGGTGGTCAAAATTAAAAGATTGCTCAACGGCGTTTTTAGTCCAAGCTTTTAGTGTGGCTTCATCCACAGCTGCGTTCGGCGCGATGTGATAAGCACACCCAATGACGGTATTGGACGTTTGGGTAGCAGCTGTTGCATTGACTGGCACAGGGCTTGGGGTGGGTGTTGGGTCAGTAGGGGTAGTTGGTGTAGGGGTGGTTGGTGTAGGGGTGGGCGTGGTTGGGGCAGGGGTAGTAGATGTAGGCGTGGGTGAGGTAGCTTGCGTGGGCGTGGGGATAACATCGGCATAGGCTTGCATCATGATAAGTGAAAGTAGCGTGCTGTGTATCAGAGTTTTTTTCATGAAAAATGCTCCTTGTGATTCATTTTTAGTGGTTTGAGGATGGTTGTTTACCAAAACATAATGTATTCAAGTTAGCATGTTGATTGACTAATTTAAATAGAGCAGAAAAAACAGAGAGATTTAAACCAAAGGTATTTAAATTTGCTGCACACAAGATGCGAGAATGTACAACCTTTGCTATTATCCTGAGTTAAACTTTTCTAATAAAAGGTAACCTCAGTCATGTATATTATCACCGGTGGCGGCAGTGGGATTGGCCGTGCTTTAGCGCATGCGCTGGCAGCACGTCAAAAAAATGTATTGATTGTCGGGCGTCGGCAAAATACCCTTGAAGAAACGGCAAGCGCCTCCGCTTTAATCAGCACAGTTGTGGCAGATGTTCATACCTCTCAGGGGCGTGCGCGCTTAATTGAGCATGTGCAAGCAACGCCGCGCATCCATGGGCTTATCCATAATGCTGGCATCATCACCCCCATTGCGCCTCTAACTGAAATTAGTGAAGCAGAATGGCAAAAAAGCTTTGCCACCCACGTGGATGCGCCTTTATTCATCACTCAAAAGCTGCTCGACAAATTAACTGATTCGCGCGTATTAATGATGGGTACCAAGGTTGCTTATCAGGCAGTGGCTAATTGGGCAGCTTATTGCGCGTCAAAAACAGCTCTGGCGATGTTAACGCGTTGCTTTCAAGTAGAAAATAAAACCACCGCGTTTGCCCATGTCTTGCCAGGCATTGCCGATACGGCCATGCAGCAAACCATTCGCCGTGCGTATGCCGGGCAGAATGACAACTTTTTTATCAAACTTAAAGCGCGAAATCAGCTTATCTCACCTGAAACCGTGGCCACGTTTCTAACCTGGCTGTTGCTTGATATCAGTGCGGCGCAGTTCTCAGCGCAAGAATGGGATATTTATGATAAAGCCCATCACGCCTATTGGCTTAAAGCGCCAAATTCAGTGCCAGTTTTAGCATAAATTTAAATGAATAAGGGTTTGTAACGATGAATAAATTATGTGTACTCACTGTATATTTTATTGTGGGTGTTGGTTTGCCTTTGATAAGTAATGCGGACATTAAAACTGCGGTTATCAAGCATGAATCTTTGTGTGATGATACGCACATCAAATACCCACAAGGTTTTGCTCATGCGCACATTAATAAAATGATAAAAGCGTATATTCTAACGCTTAACCAAACGCAAAAAGCGCGAATACTTGCTTGTAAAAACAGCCAGTCAAAATTAAAACCAAGTTTGTATGCGGAGTATGAAATTACTTATCAAACGCCTAGGGCCTTAAGTGTGGTGTTTCATTTGTCGCGCTTTCAAACCAATGCCGCCCATCCTAATAACACCGTGCATACGCTTAATTTTATTGATGATAAACAAGTGCAATTAGCTGATTTAATGACTTCTCCATCGCAAACTTTACGTATCATTGCGCCCTATTGCCAGCAAAAGTTATTAAAAAACGATGATTTTGACCAAGCATGGGTAAAAAAAGGCACAGCATCGCTACCAAAAAACTATACCAACTGGACATTCGATGATAATGGTTTAGCCATCCTATTTGATACCTACCAAGTAGCCGCTTATGTGTTTGGGCCCCAAACTGTTGTGGTGCCTTATACAACGTTAAATCCTTATCTTAAAAATTCAGTTAAAAAGCGTGTTTGGAACCAACGATGAAGCTTGAACTGACGCTAAAAGCGGTTATTTTAGCGATTATCTTGACCACAGTCCTTGCCGTTTCAAATGCTTATTTGGCGTTAAAATTAGGGTTATTAACCTCGGCATCCATTCCTGCGGCCATTATCTCAATGAGTGTGTTAAGGCTATTTAAACGCACGTCCATCCTTGAAAATAATGCCGTACAAACCGCCGCCTCAGCCGGGGAGGCGGTGGCAGGTGGTATTGTTTATACCATTCCGGCACTTATTATCATTGGTTTTTGGCAGCATTTTGATTATCTAACCAACTTTTTTATTGCGTTAAGTAGTGGTGTTTTGGGTGTATTATTCTCAATTCCGCTGCGTAAAATATTAGTCCATGAACCCACTCTGGCGTTTCCTGAAGGGCGCGCTATTGCTGAGATTTTAAAATCTTCAGAGCGCCAATTAGGCGTTAAAGATATGTTTAAAGGCGGTTTCATTGGTGCTGGCCTTGAGTGGTTGCAAACCGGTTTCCAACTATTAGCCAGTAGCAGTTCTTACTGGGTTGTAATCCATCGCACGCTTTTAGGATTTAGTGTGGGATTTTCTGCGGCGATGATAGGCGCGGGGTTTTTGGTTGGTTTTGATATGGCGCTTAGCATTTTTATTGGGGCTTTATTGGCATGGGTTGGGGTCTTGCCTGTTTTAAGCCGCCTCTCACCCGATGTGTTAATGCAAACCCCTCATCAAGCGGCTGAGTTTTTATGGAATACCCAATTGCGCTATGTGGGCATTGGCGCCATGCTTTTGGCAGGGATCTGGACTTTTGTCAGGGTTATCTGGCCTTTATTAAATCGTGTGCATCATAGCTATGGTACAAAAAAATATTATAAGTCCTCAGCTTTGGTCACGGAAAAAGACCTGCCAAACTGGGTCATAGGGTTAGGCACTTTCATTATCGCCGTGAGTTTTATTCCTTTTTTCTATCATCAGTTTCCATTCGCGCAATTACAGTTAGGGGCTAATATTCATCAGCTGATAGTGATAGGTGCCATTGCTTATGTGCTTATCGTAGGCTTAGTATTTTCTGTTATCACCGCCTATTTATCGGGCATGGTGGGGGTGAGTGCTAGCCCTGGGAGTTCTGTTGTGATTGCCGGGATGCTCTTTGCTGCTTGGTTATTATTGGCACTCATGCATTATGTAGTGCCTTTGCCCTTGAATAACCTGCAAATTAATTTAGCGCAAGGCATGGCCATTATTGTGGGAGGCATGGTCACCGGCATTGCGGCCATTGCCAATGATAATTCTCAAGATTTAAAAGTCGGGCAATTGGTTGGCGCAACCCCTTGGAAGCAGCAACTTATGCTGCTTTTGGGTGTGTTGGTGGCATCATTGGTTATTCCTGTGGTCATGGAGATTTTATTAAATGTCTACGGGATTGCGGGTGTCTTACCGCATGCTGGTATGTCCGCTGAGCAAACACTGCCCGCGCCTACCGCCGCCCTTATTGCCGCTATCACCGATGCGGTCTATCGCCACACGTTACCCTGGCCAATGCTTATAAGTGGTGGGTTGATAATCATTGGTGTGGCTTTTCTCGCTTGGCTTATCGATGTAAAGCGTTGGTTTAGGTTATCAATATTAGGTGTGGCGATTGGCATGTATTTGCCGGTATCCTCATCATTTCCATTATTTTTAGGGGGCTTGTTGGCGTTTATAACCTATCGTGGTGGTCATAAAAAAATAACAAAGCCACAGAATCAATCATTGAAACAACAAAAAATGATGCTTATTGCCTGTGGTTTGGTTGCCGGTGCAGCACTAAGTGATGTGGTATTGGCCATTATTTTTTCGCTATCAGGATCACCCCAAGCTTTGAGTTTGGTGAGTCATTCGTGGCACCACAACGCAGTGCTATTAAGTATATTAGCGACCCTTATATTAGGGGGTTGGATTAAAAAAACGGTCAATAGAAGTTAAATTTTAAGGATAGCCATGAATATTTTAATTGCAGGTGCGTCAGGGTTTATTGGCCAGGCTTTGGTTAAGTCATTAGTGCCTGACCATCAAATCACCGTATTAGGCCGTGATAAAACACGGTTAACCAGCATTTTTACCCAACCAGGTATTCAATGTTGTACCTGGTCAGAATTATCGAGCATAGAGGCCTCAACCTATGAGGTGGTGTTTAATTTATGTGGCGATAACATTGCGGCTAAACGTTGGGATAAGGCACGCAAGCAACAGATTATTCAGTCACGTGTGCATACCAATCATCTGCTGATTGAATGGCTGCTCTCCCAAAATGCCAAACCGTATTACATTTGTGCCAATGCCATTGGCATCTATGGCACCCAAGCGCATGATGATTCGCAGTATTTTGATGAAACAACCCCTCTTAATGATAAAGCGCCACATGATTTTCTAGCCGAAGTAGGGCTTGCTTGGCAACATTCATTAAATCCGGCCATTGATGCAGGTTTGAGTGTGACAACCTTGCGTTTTGGTGTGGTATTAGGCAAGTCAGGCGGCATGCTACAAAAGCTTTATTGGCCATTTTTTTGTGGTGCTGGTGCTATTTTAGGCGATGGCCGACAAACCATCTCTTGGGTACATTTAGATGATGTGGTTCGGGCATGCCATTTTCTCTTAAATCAGCCTGTGTGGCTCACAGGCCCTGTTAACCTTACTGCTCCTCATCCGGTAACTCAAAGATACTTTGCCAAAACCCTGGCACAAACACTCAAACGACCGTTGCTACTCATATTACCAGCTCGGCTCATTCAAATAGGGTTAGGTGAGATGGGCGATTTGCTGCTTTTAAAAGGTAGTAAAGTTTTGCCTAAACGATTGCTTGAGAACCATTTTGTTTTTAACTACCCAGAACTAGAGCAGGCTTTAGAATCTTTTTACCATTAAATTAAAATTTAACTGCTAAGATTAAAAAGGACTTAAATTTTAGGAAAACTATGCCCTGTGAACGATGTGAATCTATCCACTCTTATAAATTAGAGGGTGATTATGAACTTTATATTTTTCCGCCAAAAGGGCATTGTTATAGCAAATTAACGCGTGCCTTAAAAAAGGCAGGCATATCTTTTAGAGAAAAAAATCACATCATCTCTTTAACATTCACCAAAGAAAGTGCAACTTTTATCGGTGAGGTTTTTGCCCAAACGTATACTTCGGTTGAATTAGACGATACCAAAGCCGTTTTGTTGATGGCGCATGAGAAAAAAGATTTTGCCAATGTTTTGCCCAATACGTATTCGTTAAAAAAAGTCGTTGGTATGTGTGCGGCGCAATGGTTAACAGCTGTTTTAGAAGATAATGATTTGACCACCTACTGTCAGCCCATCGTGGGAAGTGATAACTTCAAGCCGTTTGGTTTTGAATGTTTATTACGCGGGTTTTATCAACAAAAAGTTATCTCACCAGAAGTACTTTTCCATGCCGCAAGAGACAGCGATATGTTGTTTTTATTAGATAGAAAATCACGGGTGACTCATATCAATAATATGAGTCAAATCAATCTTGGTAATCGAAAAATTTTCATTAATTTTAATCCTACCGCCATTTATGACCCACAATTTTGTTTATCTACCACGAATAAAGCGTTGAAAGAAACCAATATTTTACCTGAGCAGGTTATTTTTGAGGTCACTGAAAGTGATGAGGTTAAAGATAAGCGTCATCTATTAAATATCATTCATTATTATCGTCACCAAGGCTATGGTGTTGCTTTAGATGATTTAGGCTCAGGCTATAGCTCGCTAAATTTATTAACTGATTTACAGCCAGATTATATCAAATTGGATGGTTACCTGGTGTCAAATATTCATGAGAGCCAAGTAAAACAAGTTTTGATTGAAAATATATGTGAAATGGCCGCTAAATTACATATAAAAGTAATTTGTGAGGGCATCGAGTGCCAAGAAGAATTAGACATCATCAAGCAATATAAAATTGATTATTATCAGGGATTTTTATTTCATAAACCCATGCTTTATACCGACGTAGAGCAATACCTTGCAGGCTGCAATTAAGCTTGCGTGAATTTAGTGAATTTAAGATGATAAGCCTTTGAATTTTTAATGGAATTAAACGGTGTTAACACATATACGATTATGTTTGATATTAGGTTTATGGTTTACAACAAACGTAAGTTTTGCCCTGCGTTGCCCACCTGTGGCGCTTATTAAAGCTGTGTCTTTTGTCAAAACGCACCAAGAAGAAATCGATGCTTCACTATGGTATTTATTATCCGAACCATTTAGCTTTGATAATAGTACATGGAATGTATCATTTGGTAAGTTTTATGATGACACCAAAAGTGCGTATGCCGTACTGGTTGAAGGCCGTGTATTTTTTCAACAAGCACCTTTGAAAAACAAGCATCCCAAACCCGTTTGGATTCCGCACGCAGCGGTGTGTGATTATATGTCTGAGGGGTCTGAATATTTTATCGCTGCTGTATCGCCACCTGAAGTGCGTTAGAAACATATAGTGATATTAATGGCTGCGCGCTACGGCAAATAAAGCCAAATCAATCAAACCTTGTTTAAAAGGTGAGTCTGCTAAAAGCGTTAAAGATGCCAGAGCTTTATCTTTTTGGCGGTTAGCAAAATCTTTGGTATACGCAATGGCGCGCGTTTCTTCAATGATTTGTAAAATATCTGGTAAAAGCGCTAAATTTCCTTCTTTTAGCGTTTGGCTGATAATGGCTTGTTGAGCCTGACTGCCGTTTTGCAAAGCATACAATAGGGGCATGGTCACTTTGCCTTCAGCCAAATCATCGCCAATATTTTTACCCAATGTTTGTACATCAGCGCAATAATCAAGGGCATCATCAATCAATTGAAAAGCGTTACCTAAATGTAGACCATAAGCATACATCTTTTTTTCTAAAGTTTCAGGTGCTTTAGCAAGCATAGGACCAATGGCGGCTGAGGCGGCAAATAGTATCGCCGTTTTAGCATGAATGATGTCCAGGTAGTCATCAAGCGTAAGCGTTAAGTTATGGCGATTGGTTAATTGCTTAAGCTCACCACAGGTAATACGGTGTGAAGTATCGGCTAATAAATTTAAGATAGGCCAATCTTTTGTTTGAATGAGCAACTGAATGGATTGAGTAAATAAATAATCGCCCACCAAAATACTGGCTTTACTGCCCCATATTTCATTGGCTGTTTGTTGACCGCGTCGCAAACTTGATTCATCAACCACATCATCGTGCAGCAAAGTGGCAGTATGAAAAAACTCAACCATGGCGGCTAAATCAATATGCTGGGTACCCTCATATTGGCAGGCACGACTACTTAACAGGACTAAGAGCGGTCTTAAACGCTTGCCACCGCTATCGACAATGTGGTGAGAGAGATTATCGACTAAGCCGATTTCAGAATGAATTTTAGTGATGATTAAATCATTAACCGCATCAAAATCATCGTTAACTAAGGTTTTTAAACGGTCTATCGTCATGCGATACCTCTTTAAAGTGCTTGAAATGAGTTAAAAAAGCACCGCCTATTTTTGTATAGGCAATGCTAAGGGGGTGCTTAATCAATGTCAAGCAGGGGGTTTGATTGGTAAATCTTATGGGGTGAGTTGCTTCTATCTTTACAAATACATGACTATACTCAAGAGTAAATGTCATGCGATTTAACCAAGAATAAACCATGTAGTTGCTTAAAAAGGTTATATCTAATAAGGATAAGACAAAAATAATCAGGAGCCTGTAATGAGTGAACAAACGGTTTGGGTGGTGAATAATATTGCGCAAGAAACATCCTGCCCGCTAACAATGAAGCATGTTGATACCATTGATAAGCTACCCTTAACCGCACCTTCTGCCATCATTTTATCTAAAAATAATCATCAAGATTGGCTTGATTTATTAATGGAGTTGCGCCGGCGCAAAGCGTATCGTTTTACACCGGTGTTTTATCATGGCTATATTACAATGAATTTGCGTCATTTATTCGATGGTAGTGACCAAGATGATATTTTACAAATATCTCAGGATATTTATAAAAAACTTGATCGAGTGGCTGAAAACCAAGCATTCGGCTCAGAAGAAGAAAGAATATTATTAACCTATCTCTATACCCGCCAGCAAAGTGTATTAAAAGGAAATATAACCGAAAGCGCTTATGTGTTCGATTATCCTTTATTACGCGTCCTATTGCCTAATTTCCCTATTGAAGAAAGCACAGCTTTGCTACAAGATTTTGTTTTACGTAATTTGCTTATCGAGCAAGAGTTGGTGAACGAGATTCAGACATGTCACGCTTGTCATTCAGGCTTACTGAATTTTAAAAATCGTTGCCCTAATTGCAAAGCCATCGACATCAAACCACAAAAATTTGTACATTGTTTTGCCTGTGGTGCCATTGCACCAGTTTCAACCCTTTTACGTCAAGAGCGTCTTATTTGTAGCAGTTGTCATATAAGGTTGCATGACTTGGGCATTGATTATGAGCTGCCCAAAGAAAATAAGTTATGCAAAGCGTGTGGTTATTTTTTCGATGAACCTTTCGTTGAAATAATGTGCGTTAGTTGTGAAGCTAACTTTGCTATGGACGATTTAAATTCACGTCGGTTATATAATTATTGCATAACCAAGCGTGCTGAACATTTAATTCAAGGCATTGAAACCAGTGTGTTTCGCAGTTTCAATGAATTGTTTAAAACACTCGATTATATGACGTTTATGTCGATTATTGGTTGGCAAATGACGTTGGTTGAGCGATATGGTCGCGTATATTTTAGTTTAATGACGCTGCAAATTACCAATATTACCGAACTAATTGATACCACGGGCAAAGCCAAAACCGAAAGCCTGATAGGGCAGTTATTTACCCATCTTCATCAAGTGTTTAGAGCCAGTGATTTGTCGGCAAGGCTTGATGGCGTACTATTCTTTTTTCTACCTATGACGGTGCAAGATGGATGTTTGATTATTTTAAATCGTATTCGCGAAAGCTTAAAAACGCTCACGCAAGAAAAGCTAGATCGCAATATTACCCTTAGTGCAAGCTACATGACGTCATCAGACATGGTGCAAGCCGGCTTGAAAAGTCAGATTAAACCACAACAATTACAAGAATTACTTATCCAAAGTAATGTATGTGTGTTGTGTTAATCATGCTTTCTTGGATAAATTTTATTTTCATCCATCAGCGAAAATTGGCGTAAATCAAGGCGATGCATCATGTTAATCATGGTGGTATTGTTAATTTTACCCTGACGCTTGAGTTTTCTTAATTCATGTCTGGCTGCATCAAGTGCACTAAGGCGTAGTTTTTCTTCGTAAGTTAATGCCTGTAAACTGGTATTTTTTTCAGCTTCTTCACCCACTGCTGAGACAATAAATAAGTTTAAAGATGCCATCAAAGCATTCCCCACTTGTTGACATACCGCGGCCTCTGATTCATCCAAATCTTTGATAATTGCTGACATTTTGCGCTCTACCGCTTTAATGCCTGCTTGAGCGGCAGCAATGCGCGCGGTGTTTTCTTCGTCCAGAGGGTTAGAGGAGGTGGTAATTTTTAAGCGAGGTAACACAATTTTTAGTACGATGGTACTTAAAATAAGTGAGCAAAGCACCACACCTACCACAATGATGATAAGTAAATCACGGGCAGGAAAGGCTATGCCACTGCTGATAAAATTAGGCAAAGATAAAATGGCTGCAAGGGCAATAGCGCCTCGTATACCCCCAAAAGACATGGCTAAGAGCAAAGTAAAATCAGGTAATTGCCAAACTTTAGTTTTTTTACTAGTAAATAGCTTATCAAGCGGTAGCATCAAGGATACCCAAATAAAGCGTAAAAAGATCAAGCTAAAAGTGATGATGCCAACAATGGTAAAACCTAGTGAAAAACTAATGCCAATTTCATCAATTAAATGCATGGTATTGGGCAGATAAATCCCTAAAAGCACAAAAATAATACCATTTAAAGTAAGCTCTAACATGCCCCAGACAAAGCGGCCTTCAATACGCATATTCACCATCGTTCGGTCTAAAAAACCGACTTTATCGATAGTAAACCCGGCCGCTACGGCTGCTAAAATACCTGAACTATGGAAAAATTCCGCAGCGAGATACGCTGAATAAGGTAATAGAATGAGTAATAAATTTTCAATGGTCGTTTCTTCAAAACGATGTAAGCTCAAGCGCCCCAAAATCCATACAAAGCCATAACTTAAAAGTACACCAATTAAAATCCCGCCAGCACTGATTAAAATCAAACTTAAAAAAGCATCTTGAATAGAAAATAAACCGGAAAATAAGGCAGCAACCGCGAATTTAAATGACACCAAGCCCGAAGCATCATTAAGTAGAGCTTCACCTTGTAAGATATGCCACATGCGTAAAGGCAACCCAAGCTTGGCCGTCATCGATTTAAGGGCAACCGCATCGGTTGGCGAAACTGCAGCAGCCAAGGCAAAACACGCCGCTTGTGGCAAAATAGGTAAAAGCCAATGAATTAAATAGCCAAGGCCAACGACGGTAAAAAACACCAAACCAATTGAGAGCATGATAATTGGTTTGGTGTTAGATAAAAATTCACGCTTAGGAAAATGCCAGCTATCACTAAACAGTAGGGGCGGGATAAATAGCACCATAAACACTTCAGGATTAAAACTTACTTGTAAAAGTGGTATAAAAAAGCTTGCCACCGCACCCACGGCAATTTGAATAAAAGGTGCAGGCACACTTAATACCAAGCGCGAAATAATTCCTGAAATGATAAACAGTGATAAAAGGGTTAAACAAATTAAGACATTATCCATAGCTCGCCTAAATGAGGGTTTTAAACATTAAAGCGAAAATGCATCACATCGCCATCACATACAATATATTCTTTGCCTTCCAGCCTTAATTTACCCGCTTCTTTGGCACCTTGTTCACCGTTGTGGGTAATAAAATCATCATAAGCGATGACTTCAGCACGAATAAACCCCTTAGCAAAATCGGTATGAATAACCCCCGCTGCTTCAGGTGCACTAGCACCAATGGGAATGGTCCAAGCGCGCACTTCCTTAACGCCTGCAGTAAAATAAGTTTGCAAACCTAGTAGTTCATAGCCGGCACGAATCACCCGATTAAGACCTGGTTCAGTTAAACCTAATTCAGCCATAAACTCTAACCGTTCAGCATCATCCGTCAATTCAATTAAATCTGCTTCAGTAGCGGCGCACAGCGACACCAATTGCGCTTGCTCTTGATGGGCTAAATCTTTAACTTGATTGAGTAAAGGATTATCTTGGGTGCTATTATCATCGGTATTGGCAATATAAAGCACAGGTTTGGCGGTTAATAGACAAAAACGGGCGATAATGATTTGTTCTTGCTCGTTTAAAAAAAGCGTGCGTACCGGTAAACCTTGGTCTAGATGCGCTTTGACTTTATTTAAGCAAGCATGTTCTAACATGGCTTCTTTATTGCCACTTTTGCTATTTTTTTGTGCTTTGATAAGCGCTTTATCAACGGCTTCCATATCAGCTAAGGCTAATTCAGTGTTAATGGTGTCAATATCACTTAATGGGTTAACGCATCCAGCCACATGCACCACATCAGACGCAGCTGCCTCAAAACAGCGTACCACATGCGCGATGGCGTCGGTTTCGCGAATATTGGCTAAAAATTGGTTGCCCAATCCCTCGCCTTGAGATGCCCCTTTGACAATGCCGGCAATGTCCACAATTTCCATGGAAGTAGGAATGAGATTATGTGGTTTGACGATATGCGCTAAGGCTTGAAGTCGCTCATCAGGAACAGCGACTCGCCCAATGTTTGGTTCAATGGTGCAAAAAGGATAATTTGCTGCTTGAATGCCGGCTTTGGTAATGGCATTAAATAAAGTTGATTTGCCAACATTGGGTAAACCAACGATGCCTAATTTAAATCCCATAGGATATCTCCAAAAGAAAATAATATTGGTCAGCCATTAAGTAGGGTCATGGCTTGAGGTATTTGACTGTGAATGGCTAAATCCATGATGTCGAATGCGCGATTAAACGCGTTGTCGATGAGTATTTTATCGGCATCACTTGGTTTGGCTAACACAAATTGACTCACATCCTGATTTGGATGAGAGGGGCGGCCAATACCAAATCGTAGCCGATGAAAGTGTGCGCCAATCTGTTGCATGATATCGCGCAGTCCATTATGCCCGCCATGTCCGCCACCACTTTTTAATTTAACGCGTCCTGCAGCTAAATCTAGTTCATCGTGAACGACCAAAACTTCTTCAGGTGCTATTTGAAAAAACTGACAGCATTTTGCAACTGCTTGCCCACTGACATTCATAAAGGTTAAAGGAAGTATCAGCCGACATACTTCAATGCTGGCAATATCCGCTTGCAAACGTTTTTCTGTTTTAAATGATACTTGATAAGTAGCTGCAAGCTTTTCAACAAACCAACTGCCAACATTGTGACGTGTGAGAGCATAATTTTGGCCAGGGTTACGAAGGCCCACAATAAGTTTAAGAGTCATAGATGGATAAGAAATGGTATTTGTCAAAAAAAGACCAACATCAGCGTTAGATGTTGGTCAGGCGGGAGTTTTATTCGTTCGCAGGGGCTTCATCGGTTGTATCATCTTCAGCTTTCATCGAAGGCATTTGAATGCTAACAACAGGTAAATTATGTTCAGCTTCCTGTAAATTTGCGGTTAATTCCACACCTTTTGGCAAAGTTAAATCAGCTAGGTGAATGATGTGATTTAATTCTAATTCCGCCAAATCAACATCGATTGATTCAGGTAAATCTTTGGCTTGGCAACGTACTTCAACTTGAATCATAGTATGATTGACAAAGCCACCCATTTTAACACCTTTGGCGGTGGTTTCATTTAAGAAATTAAGCGGTACTTGTTTGATCAAAATATCCTTTTTAGAAACACGTTGTAAATCCATATGCAAAATAATAGGTTTGTATGGATGGCGTTGTAAATCTTTTAAAATGACATGTTCTGTTGCACCATCAATGGTAATATCAAATACACTTGAATAAATGCTGGCATTTTCTAAGGCTTTGATGACTTTATTGTGGAGAAAATTGACCGCCTGAGGGTCTTTTTCACCACCATAGACAATAGCGGGTACTTTGTTATCAAGACGACGAAGGCGGCGGCTCGCACCCTTCCCAAAGTCGGTTCTTGTTTCTGCTGCAAGCGTAACGATAGACATGCTTATCTCCAAAATAAAAAAATATAAAATGATTTAACCCGCGACCAGGGTAAATGGTTTGAAAAACGACGACAGTATACATTAATTTAAAATCAACTTGAAGTAATGACTTTGTTTTCGTAGAATATGGCATTTTGTTGCACTTATTACAGCCTTTAGGGCATGTTGGAGATTAAATTTATGTATGCGGTAATCAAATCAGGCGGTAAACAATACCGTGTCAAAGAAGGCGATACACTCAAGCTTGAAATGTTATCAGGCGATGTTGGTAGCGAATTAACTTTTAATGAAGTGCTTTTATTAGCCGATGGCGATACCATTACCTGTGGCACGCCTTTGGTTGAAAACGCTTTGGTTCGTGCCGAAATTCTCGCGCATGGCCGGCATAAGAAAATCAAAATCATTAAGTTTCGTCGTCGTAAACACCATATGAAAAGAATGGGACATCGACAATATTACACGCAAGTTAAAATTACAGCATTCAAGTAGGCAGGAGAGAATTAAATGGCTCATAAGAAAGCAGGTGGTAGTACCCGTAATGGACGTGATTCGAATCCTAAGTATTTAGGGGTTAAATGTTTTGGTGGACAATGTGTTCATCCTGGTCAAATCATCGTTCGTCAACGTGGCACGCGTTTTCATCCTGGACAAAATGTTGGACTTGGCCGTGATCATACCCTTTATGCACTTACCGCAGGTAAAGTATGCTTTGTACAAAAAGGCAGTAAGAATCGTAAATTTGTGACGATTACCGCACTCGATGCCTAAAAGCGGTGATTATCTATATAAAAGCCCCATTGTGATGGGGCTTTTTTTATTGACTACAATTAAGTCAAATTCACCTATAAAAAGAAGTAAGCGATGAAATTTGTTGATGAAGCTGTTATAGAAGTTCAGGCGGGTAAAGGTGGTGATGGTTGTTTAAGTTTTCGACGGGAAAAATTTATTCCGTTTGGTGGGCCTGATGGCGGTGATGGTGGCGATGGTGGTAGTGTGATTTTGGTCGCTGATGCTGATCTAAATACATTGGTCGATTTTCGCTTCAAGCGTCATTTCAAAGCTGAAAATGGGCAACCAGGTATGGGCAGTAATTGTCGAGGCAAGCAGGGTGATGATTTACGGCTATCAGTACCTGTTGGCACCTTAATTTTTGATGCAGAAACTGAAGAGCTAATAGGCGATTTAACCCAAGCTCATGCCACATTTAAAGTCGCTCAGGGTGGTTTTCATGGTCTGGGCAATACACGTTATAAAAGCAGTGTAAATCGTGCGCCCCGACAAACCAGTAAAGGCACGCTAGGAGATAAACGACGTTTAAGGCTTGAATTACAAGTTCTAGCGGATGTTGGGTTGTTAGGTTTACCTAATGCCGGTAAATCAACGCTTATTCGCGCGGTATCAAGTGCTAAACCCAAAGTGGCGGATTACCCTTTTACCACTTTGCATCCTAATTTGGGCGTGGTGCGGGTTTCGGCTTTACAAAGCTTTGTGATGGCGGACATTCCGGGGCTCATTGAAGGCGCTGCCAGTGGCGCGGGTTTAGGTCATCGCTTTTTAAAACATTTGCAACGCACCTCAGTGTTGCTTCATGTCCTTGATGTTATGCCAGTTGATAATTCTGACCCTGTGACAAACGCGCAAACCATTCTCCATGAGCTCAAACAATACAATGCGCAATTATTAGAAAAACCACACTGGCTTGTGCTAAATAAACTCGATCTATTAACGGATGAAAAAGCCCGTGCAGCAAAAATAGATGAGATCGTGCAAGGTTTAGCGTGGCAGGGGCCGGTGTTTGCTATTTCTGCGTTAAGCTCTGAGGGAACTGATGCTTTATGTTATGCCATTGCGCAGCTAATCGATAAGATGAAAGAGTCTAAAGCATAACCATTCAGTGACATAATGAATCACTAAGGCGCCATATAGAGGAAAAGTATGTGTTTCTTGCGTTTGATGATTACCTTTTGTGACAGTTAGACGCACCGAGGTGTTTGCAGCAGTTTTATTCTGCTGCCAAAACGGCTCAAGCCCCCGGACATGAAGATAAATATCTGTTTTAAAGCGCTCTTGGAAAAATACTTTTTTATAGGTGGTTGGCGTATGTAGTAATGTTTGTAACATGCCACCTGTTGTTTCATCGATGATGGTAATGGTTTGATTGGTATGCATAAGTTTTTGTTGCAGCAAAACAGATGCTTTCTCGTTGGTATGATTGAGCACATAAGGTCGAATTTTCGGCTCGATGATGGCTTTAATATCGTTGGCTAATTCAGGTTTACAACGCACCTTACATTGCACATAAGGTGTTTCCAAGCGATAACTTAATTCACAATTAAATGCTTCTAGGGCTGTTTCAAATAATGTTGCAATCGCGCTTTCAGTGATGCCAAAAACACGCCACCATAGCAAAGTGGTGTCATGATAACAGTCAAGCTTCGCGATAAAATTAAGCGCAAAATCATCAAACATAGGCAAACATTCCCGCGGAGGGCCGGGTAATAATATGAAATGCCGTTGATGATGTGCCACATAGCAACCCATCGCCGTACCATGCGGATTTGGTAAAAGTTGTGCATGTTCTGGAAAAAGCGTTTGTTGGATAAATCCCTGATTTAAAACGTTTAATTGACGATGTGCTAGGCGTTGGCGAATATGCGTTTGCGCTTGAGAAAACTCAATCAATGGAGATGATAAAAACTGGCTCAAAGCAAACCGTGTTCTATCATCACTTGTGGGTCCCAGACCCCCGATTAAGATCACACCCTCATGCTTTGCTGTCAAAAAACGTAAGCCCGCGATGATGTCTTGTTCATCGTCGCTACAGGTCATTTGTAATCCTAAACGTATATTTTTACGACTTAAGCTAAGTGCAATATACTGTGCATTGGTGTTGAGGGTATCACCGCTGATAAGTTCGTTACCGGTGGCTAAAATCGCAATGCTCAATGAGAGGCTTCCTTTTTAGATGCATCACTACAAGCTGCTTGATGCAGGGTAATTTGTTTAAATGGCATGTCAATGCCTTGTGCTTCAAAACGGCTTTTAATCAGCGCTTGTAAGTTATTTTTAACGCGTGCGAGATCACTTGTTTTTAACCACATCATAAATTTCAGTTCAATGGCCGATTCAGCGAAATTTTGAATAATCACATCAGGTGCCGGCTCTTTTAAAATTTCGTTAAATTCGTGGGTCATGCTAAGCAATACTGATTTAGCGGTGTTAAAGTCTGTGCCGTAGGCAACACCTATGATTAAATCAAGGCGCCTTGTGGCAAAATAGCTTAAGTTGGTGATATTTGATTTGATTAATGCTTCGTTAGGCAGGCGTACCAGCGTGTTATCAAACGTTTTGAGTTTGGTTGAAAGCAAATCAATGGATTCAACAAGACCCGTAATACCACTCACCTCAATGGTATCTCCTAGTTGAAAGGGGCGTTCGAACAATAAAAAGATGCCACTGATAAGATTAGAAGCAGCAGTTTGTGAGGCAAAACTCAAAGCAACCGTAAAAACGCCAGCGGCCCCTAATAATACGCTAAGATTAAAACCTAACTGCTGTAGGCTTGCGATAAAAAAAATAAAGACAATCACATAAAAAATAGCGCGACTCATAAGCACGCTATGATGTCGTGAAAAATGCGCAGCTAATATATGGGTTTCAAGCCAAAGGCTTAAGCGTTTACCAATAAAAAACCCGGCGATTAATAACGCCAAAGCATAGCCTACTGCTAATAATTTATAGGATGTCAAAATGTGCATCATAGTTTCTGGCATAGTTTAAACTCCTAGGTGAGGAATGCGCTCATTGAGCCAATTGAGTATTATTTCTAGCAGATTTGTTTGACAGGTGTCTAGACTTTGTAAGCATAAAAAGGCCACATTTGGTGCTTTGGCACGTTGCAGGCGTCGTAAAATTTTAGCTTTTGAGTGAAATTGACTATGAATGGTGATGCCATGGAGGGTGTTATCAACAAGCGCTTGTTTGTGCTTAAAAGCCCAGTGATAGGCCACCGATACACTCCAAATTTGCGTTGGATGACGAAAGCGATGGACTAAATTTTGCTGCCATATTTGGGGGTGTTGCTCAAAAAAGGCGGCCATGGTCGATTTTTTCAAGGCAAAGGGCAGATGCTCTAGGTAAAAATAATGGCGTTTGTCAGTGATGCACTTAGCACTTTTTTCTTGGGTTAGGCGATGAGGTGGTACAGGTTTTGAACGCATGAAAGGTAACCGCCAACGTTTATCGCTAAATGTTTTCCAGCTACCGCGCATGACCATGGCTGAGTTGCGAAAAAAATCTTCTGGCTTAACTGGCCTGATTAAAAAGCAATCATCGTTAAAATAAATAAAATGCTCGGCAAGGTTGGGGATACGCCAAAGCACTGACTCAATGGTTAAGCTATTAAAAGTGGGCAAACAATCGGTAAAGCCGGCAAAAATAACTTGATGGTCAACTATATTGAGTTTGTGTCGAAAAAAGGTGGGGCTAAGTTCTTTGATAATATCTGGTGTTTGATTATCAGTAACAATATGAATGGTTCGTATCCATGGGGCAAAATGTAAAATCGCCCGAACGCAAAACCCAATCTCACCACACTGATTAAAGCGGGTGGCCGCAGCCGATTCTGGGCGTAATAAGCCATGGGTGGTCAGATAGTGGTTAAGTTTTTGTTGATGCTTAGCATCATAACCATCCACCCAAGTGATAACTGCATCAATCGGCCCATTCATGGAAAAATTTCACTTGAGCTTCTTTTTTCAAGGGTTTGTATAAACGTTTGAAGCTTATGAGCCGATTCGCCAAAGGGGGCAAGGGCATGAAGCGCCCGCTCAAAATGGATGGTGATTTTATGATTAAGCTTCTCTTTATCATAAAAATAAGCAAATGTGTGTTTGTGATTAGCTCTATCTGAAGCGTGTTGTTTGCCGAGTGCATCATGGCCATAAGCATCTAGATAATCATCTTGCATTTGAAAACTTAAACCTAATTCATGCGCGCAGGTTTGTAGCGCTTTTGTATATGCTTTATCAGGTGTATTACTGGCAGCAATTACCATATCCATGCAAGCTGAAATTAATCGCCCAGTTTTTAGGGTGTGAACTTCTATTAAGTCAGCTTCAAGCAAAGAAGGCTTGGATAATTTGGCTAAATCTAGGCTTTGCCCACAGACCATACCGCCAAAACCACAGGCTTTTACAAGGACCAACGTGATGTGATTGACGGCGGTTGCAGGCAGATAGCACACGAGGGTGGTGAGCAGAGTTTCAATGGCTAAAGCTTGTAGACCATCGCCTGTTAAAATGGCGATGGCTTCATTAAAATAGCGATGGCAGCTAAGTTTACCGCGTCGCCAATTGTCATTATCCATCGCGGGTAAATCATCATGAATTAACGAATAATTGTGCATCAACTCGATGGCCGCGGCCATGCTATCTAACATCGCAAGCGGTATTTCTAGGAGCTCCCCGCTTAAATACACCAAAAGAGGGCGCATCCTTTTGCCTCCTGGAAAAAGCGTATAAAGCAGCGCCTCGCGTATGGTTTCATCAGGAATTATGGCAGTTTTTAATAGCTGGTTTAGATATTCTTCGTGACGGGCGATATAATGTTGGCAAGATTTACTGTTCATCAGGCGTATCGGCGGTATGATGAGTAGTCAAATATTCAATTTTTTGTTCAGCTTGCGTAAGTGCCTCTTGACATATACGCGTTAACTTCATGCCTTTTTCGTAGTGTTTTAGAGATTCTTCAAGGGTTAACTCGCCTGTTTCAAGTTGTTTGACCAAAGCTTCTAACTCTTGCATGGATTTTTCAAAATTAGGCGTTCGCGACATGATTGATATTTATATAAAAAACAGCAGTATACCGTGATTTAGTTTAGAATTCACGCTCTACGCTGCGCATAAGACCCATGCTCTACGCTGCGCATAAGACCCACCCTCTACGCTGCGCATAAGACCCACCCTCTACGTTCCGCATAAAGCCCACCCTCTACGTTCCGCGACTTGTTCGCGGAATCTATAAAATATTTCAAATATCCTCGAACAATGGATTCTGCGAACAAGTCGCAGAACGTAGGCATGAAAATAAGCAGTCCATGCTGTTTTAGATCACCCGTTAGATTGAATTTGCAATCTTGTTGGTATAACGCAGCCATATGGGTAAAACTTTCTGCAAATATGTCATAAATTTCCATGAACCAACTCTCTACGTCCCGCATAAAGCCCACCCTCTACGTTCCGCATAAAGCCCACTCTCTACGTTCCGCGACTTGTTCGCGGAATCTATAAAATATTTCAAATATCCCCAAACACTGGATTCTGCGAACAAGTCGCAGAACGTAGGCATGAAAATAAGCAGTCCATGCTGTTTTAGATCACCCGTTAGATTGAGCTTGCAATTTTGTTGGTATAACGCAGCCATATGGGTAAAACTTTCTGCAAATATGTCATAAATTTCCATAAACCAACTTGGTCTTCGATATGGCCAAATGGGTCGGCTTTGCGCTCAGGAAAACCGATACCCAAGCCAAATAAGCCTGGGCCAATGATGCCTAAATGGGGATTGTAAGCAGCATGGGTGTAATGTTTGATAACAGGAAGCGTGCGTGGTGTAAAACCAATGGCATAAATAAGCGTGTCACAGCGCTTTAAATAATCATTTACATCAGCGGCATCAGACGCGCAGCGCATTAAGTTTTTTGGCCAAACGCCATCAATGTAAGCTCTGGCCCAGTCGGCGGTTTCACCTTTTAGACCGGTGTTATCAAATAATATCCACTCGCCCATATCAAGCGCATAACGACAAAAATGACGATAAAAATTAATCACGTTCACGCCAGCCTCAACCAAATGGCGCGTTATCATAATGGCCGAATGCGAAGCACCAATCACCCCATACGTGTGATTTGGTTTAAGGTGTGCGAGCAGCGTTGGTTTATCAATAGCATTTGCAAAAGGCATGACCATGGCGTGTGTCGCGGGCGTTAAAGGACGCGGTGTTGCACCTGTGGCTAAAATAACATTTTGTGCTTGATAGCATTGTGTTTGATTGCATAGTTTCCAGTAATTATTACAAAGTTCAAGCGTTTTAATAAACGTTTGAACACTTACAACCTTATCTTTTAACCAATAGGTGATATGTTCTAGAGGTTCGGCCATATAAGAAAGCTTGCAAGTTGACTGAGAAGGCAAGTTAAAAAGCGTACACTCTTTTAGTAGCGGTACTTGCTTAAAAACATCGACGGCATGAAGAAAATCGATAAATCGAGCCACACACGTATTACTGGTAACATTGGACCAATACTGACCAAAATCGCCTACTTTAAAGTAGGGGTCGAGCCATAAAATCGCTTGGGGCGCAACATTGTTATCTAATAATTTTCCCACCGCAGCAATACCTGCAGGTCCTGCACCAATCACCGCCCATTGAAAGGATGTGTCTGTCATTTAAAAATCGCGATAAGTTATCAAAGCGGTACAAAATAGTAGAAAATCGGCATAATAGCCAGTTGTGTTTAACATTAGATATGTGTGATGAAAGCAAAAAAACAATATGTGTGTAACCAATGTGGGGCGATTGCCAGCCAATGGTCAGGACAATGCTTACAATGTCAAGCATGGAATACGCTTACCGAAGAAGCATCTATACCGAAAAAAAACGAACGCTTAAGTCATTATGCCGCGCAGCGCTCTGTGGTAACACCCATTCGTGAGATAGCACTTAAGGATGTCAATGTACGTCTTGACTCAGGTTTAACCGAGCTTAACCGAGTGTTGGGTGGGGGGCTTGTTGAAGGCTCAGTAGTGTTAATTGGCGGTGACCCGGGCATTGGCAAATCAACGCTTTTGATTCAAACATTGGCGCACTTATCACACCAAGCGTTGGTGTTATATGTCACCGGCGAAGAGTCTTTGCAGCAAGTGGCCATGCGCGCCAACCGTTTACAGCTTGCTTATGATAAATTGCATGTATTAGCTGAAACACAGGTTGAAAGCATTCTTGCGCATGCCAAAGCGACTCATCCTGGCATTCTGGTGATTGATTCAATTCAAACCATTTTTACAGACGCCATAAATTCAGCGCCAGGAGGTGTTGGGCAGGTGCGTGAGTCAGCCGCGCATTTGGTGCGTTTCGCTAAAACTACCCAAACAGCCATTTTTTTAGTTGGCCATGTGACCAAGGAAGGTGCGATTGCCGGGCCACGCGTGCTTGAGCATATGGTCGATTGCGTGCTTTATTTCGAGGGACAAAGTGATAGCCGTTTTCGTGTGATTCGCGCAATTAAAAACCGTTTTGGCGCCGTCAATGAGTTGGGTATTTTTGCCATGACCGATAGAGGCTTAAAAGAAGTTTCAAACCCCTCGGCCATTTTTCTATCCAAAAAACCCGAGCCCACGCCAGGCAGTGCCGTGATGGCGACTTGGGAAGGCTCGCGCCCGATGCTCGTTGAGGTGCAAGCTTTGGTCGATGAATCACATAGCCAACAAGTCAAGCGTGTGGTGGTGGGGCTTGAGCACAATCGATTGGCCATTTTGCTCGCAGTATTGCACCGCCATGGCGGGGTGGCGATGTTTGATCAAGATGTGTTTGTGAATGTGGTCGGTGGGGTGCGCGTCACTGAAACTGCCAGTGATTTGGCTTTGCTTGCGGCCATTATTTCAAGCTTGCGCAATCGCGTGTTTGATGCAGAAACAGTCATTTTTGGCGAGGTTGGTCTAGCCGGTGAGATTCGCCCGGTGCAAAGTGGGCAGGAGCGCTTAAAAGAAGCCGTTAAACACGGCTTCAAACGTGCCATCATTCCCCAAGCCAATGCGCCTAAAATGGCTTTGGGTATCGAGATATGCGCAGTCAAGCATTTACAAGAAGTGTTGTCATTGATGGATTAAACGCACCTCTAAAACATGGTGTGATCAATAAGTAGACATGCCTAATTATTTTGATTAAAATATGCACATAATTGTTTATATTATTCAAAAAAGCCAGCTATTGAGAGTCATTATTAATTTTTTTACAGGATAATCACCATGCCCGATATAACATTTGCATCCCTTGATGAGCAGCAAGCACATTCTATTGTAAGGCTTATTCCGCGCCATATATTTGGGTATGTATTCAGAGTTTCCGGTAATTACAGCACATTCGCAATAAATACAGAATTACTGCCATTGTTACAAGAACCTACGAGTAACGTAGCTAGCATTTTGACTAATTTCCCAAGAGATAAGATATCTTCTTATAAAGGACAAATGGCCGTGTGCTTATTTGCTTATGCGATTAACCAGCAGGTAGCGCATGAGGATTTGGCAAAATGGCTTAACCAAATCAATATCACGATAGAAGACCAATTTCATTTTGCATGTGGGTTTGGTTATTTTTCTTTTGTAAAAAACCTTTGGGAAAATTACTTTGAAAATCAACCAGTTAATCTTCCTGAAGGCTATAATTTTAATGTTTTTTCTGCGGCGTGCGCCAGCGGTGATTTGGCCACTGTCGAATTTTTATGGGAACAAGATTTTTTCGATGAAAACCTGCAAATAAGTGACGCTGATGGGCGTGTTTTTGAAAATATTTTTATTTATAGCAGGCTAAATATTATACAGTGGCTGCAAGAGAAAATTTCTGTAGCTGCATTTACGCAACTGCTTGTAAAGTATGAGTGTAGTAATTTTCAACATGTTCTTTTTGACCAGCATGAAGAAACCATCAACTGGTTACTCTTGGTTTGTCCGGTACTTTTAACTCATTACGAACAGTATAAATATATACATAGAGGACCTACTTATATCGACAACTTTATCAAGGCGCAAATTAAAGAGTTTCAGCAACGCTCCACTGATAAACCCTTGAGTGATTTAGAGCGTGATAGATGTTTTTATATGATTGATTATGTTATGTATGTTGAATATAAAAATTATCATATATTTAAAGAACATGATTTGACTACACTGACTAAAATTTTTATGAACAGTGCGCGTATAACTTCTAATGAGGATGAAGAGTCTAAAGCGTTATTAGAGCTAGCCAGACAAACTGGAAATGAACAGGTCATAGATAAATTACAAGATATTCTTGCTAATATTTCACAGAATCCTAGCAAGACGACCCGTGTTAGTGATGTTGTAAATCCCTCTGAAGAAAATGATGCTACTAGCTCAAGCACAGAGCAACCTTCGGCGTTAGATGTACCGGATACCTCTATACAAGATGATAAGCTACCGCAACCGATTAAATTGCCAACCCATGCTCACCCTATGGCATCTTTATTGTGGAAAGCAAGTATCATCGCCGTTGAAGCAATAGGTCTCACCTTAATAGCCACAGGCGCTTTGGCATTAGCGGTAAGTTTGGGGGCCGCGATTACTTTGCCGGCCATAATTATGGCCTTACCGCTGTTACCAGTGGGCATTACAGCAATCACGGTGGGCGCTGCTTTTGTTGTAGCACCCGTTGCGGTTATCGTAGCAAGCAAAATTAAAGATGCGTTTTTTGCCGGTAAGCCTGATACCCGTCAAGTTAAAGAGCCAGCTGTTGAGTCGAACATTTTTCAAGCACCGAAATGAATTAGCTCAACGACATAAATACGACAAAAATCAAGAATATTAAGCGGCAGAATGCTGTGCTGCTGCTTAAATTTAGCTTCAATGCCTTTATCAGCTAAATAAGTTAAATAATAAACAGCAGGTACATCACCTTTCACCAAGCAAAGTGTTTTATTCAACTGTATCAATTCATCTGCTGTAACAGGACGCGTTAATAGGGTTGAATGCTCAGGAATAAGCGGGGTGTATTCAGCCGTTGTTATGGTGATTGGTACAAGTTGGGTGACTTTTTGTCGAATGATTTCAAGTGATTGGCGCGCTTTTTGGGTCAGCGCTTTTTGCGTATCATCAAACCGTATCACACACAAGCTGTTTGGTGCTAAAAATAAATCTTTATCACATAAGATACCTTCCAAGCTTAATTTATGCACCAAACGTTCCGCCATTTTTACCCCAATGTCCATGCGAGCACTTTCAATCGATTTAAGCGTGCCCATACGAATGATGCCATCTTCACAAAAGCGCGCTTGATTTTGCTTGAGAATAATTTGACGAATAAATTGCAAGCGTTTAGGGGGCGAGCGTTGTGCAAGGGCGTGGCTAAGTTCTGTTGGATTCATAATATGAAAATTCAAATAAAATGAGTATAACGTAATTAGTCTACACGATAAAATCTTATAAAAATGTAATTAACTTATTGACAGCTAAATTTGGTGTAATTATACTAAGCGCTATTCGATAGATGGCACAACATTAGGGACAATATAGTGGTCAGTAGTTTATCCAAAGAAGTCTTACCTATTATCACGTATGTATCATTACCAGCTTATGATGCTTATCAGCAGGGTCATCTTTTTCATCTAGAACTTAGAACGACGCCTAGTGCAACATTTAGCTTAACAACGCACGGGATGATTGCTGAAGGTTTAATGCATGCCCTAAAACGTGTGGTGCTGATTCTAGCAGGCCTACACCATGATTGGCAGCCTTTCAAGAAGCATCATTATCATTTGGTATCCGGTAATCACAGAGCCTGTGTACGAGATGCACGAAGTAGTGGCCTACCGCTTTGTTTGGCGTTATTAAATATGTTGCGTGCTCAACAAGGGTTAAACCAAATTGAAGACCTCACTGGTACGGGCATTTTGCGTTTAGATGGCTCTTTTGAAGAAGCTCATTTAGAAAACGTTAAAAAAGAAGTGGCATTAAATAATAGCACGCACTTTCTAACGTCCTATCAGTGTAATCATGTGTTTAAGCTTGCGACTTTAATGAATGGCTAATTAACAGGAGAAAAAACCGTGAAATTTAAACAAGCTGTATCAGCAATGCTACTTACCAGTGCCATCGGTGCCGTACATGCCGATGAGGTGTGTAAATACATGCCTGGTCATATTACGTGTGGTAAGGGTGAGGTGAAAAAATTAATAGGTAATGGCAGTGTAACGCTAAACGGCACTAAAATTACTCATAAAACTCAAGTCAACGGTACTTTGAATGCCGATGACGTTACTTTTAACAGCCTCGATGTGAGTGGCAGTGCCACGTTAACCGAATGCAAAGTTTTGCAAGAAACTCAAATTAAAGGTGCGCTTAAAGCTTCTTCTTCGGTATTTGAGCAACCATTAACAGTACATTCAACTACCACAAAGCTCATTGATTCTAAAGTCAATGCCAATCTCTACATCAAGCACACAGATACCCCTAATCAAGAAGTGTTCTTAGAGCGCCACTCGGAAATAAATGGGGACATTATTTTTGAAGATGGCCAGGGCAAAGTGTATGTCCGTGGCGATTCAAAAATCAGCGGCCAAGTCATTGGCGGAAACATCATTAACAAGTAAGGAATGAAACATGCAAGTCCAACACGCATTAAATCCTATCATGGATATTTTTTTTGGTATGTACAGCGATGGTAAAGAAGGCGGCAGTGAAGGCAAAGAAGGTGGTAAAGACTCAGCCAAAGATGGCTGTGAGTCAGGTGCTGCTCGCCTAAACGCACGCACCCATGGTATGTGCGATTATCAATTTTAATAAGATGGATAAAAAACTTTTAGTGGTCTCATCGCATCAAGATGAGGCCATTACCCAATGGGTAAGAAAATTTTGTCCACAAATTGCTATATTGTCTGTGCCTGATTTGCTTAAGTATTATGATATTTTTGATGAAATTGATGACACCCATCAAAAGATTAGTTGGCAATATCAGCACCGCACTTATACCAATGACACCCATTTCGTATTAAACCGTATTTTAAATATTGAAGAACATTGGTTTGCCGCATTTGCAGAGCAAGAACGCAATTATGCGCAACGTGAATTTGAAGCTTATTTAGGGTTTGCGTTAAATGCTTTTCAAAGCCCACAACAGCAAGCCATCAACGGTTTATGTGAACGCTACCAACCGCTACCGCAACAATGGCAAACCGTAAAACAAATACCCGAGCTGGCAATACCATGCTATCACTGGGGTAAATTTGACCGTGATGCTAAATTTAGCGAGTCAAGTCATGTGGTGCATTCTCAAGTATTTGACCCACTTAATTGGTCGCTTAATAACCATTATGATAAAGCATCAAGCTCGTTTTGTTTTATTAAGCCACAAGGTACACCGCTTTGGGTAGGCGTGTTAGGGCGTGCGCAACTTATTACAAGCTCTATAACGCTTAGCCATGATATGCGCTTATGGCTGGCAAAGCTTGTCAATCATATTCAGGCGTTATTTGGTTATTTCTTATTTGAGATATTGTTTTTTGTCGAGTGTGGGCAATTTACCTTTGGTTGTATTCATTTTAATTTAATTCAATCAGCCAAAAATCCCTATTTTAATGATTTTATGCAACAACATTTGTTAGAGGAATGTGCTTTATGTCGCAATTAACAGCATTTATTCCGGCAGAGTTTCGCCCAGATATCCAAGGCGGCAGGCTGGATGATACCCATCTTTCTTATCATTTGATTGAAGATAACTATCCGATGACTGAAATGCATGTGTCATTCATTGCTTTTGGGCCTAAAAAAGACAAAGTATTGCTTAATTTAGAACATGCCATCAGTGATATAAGTGATGCCTTGATATGGTATTACGAAGATTTAGATCAAAAATGGAGCTATGTACAAACAGTTGATGAAAGCTATTTTATCTACCGACAAAACGCCAATCTGCAGCTTAAAGTACATGCTCATAATCTTTATATACGAGGATGCCAGCTAGAGCGCACGGATAAACACTGGTTGTTGTTAGGTGAGTTTTTTAGCTTTGTGGATACCTGGCCTAAACGGGTAATTTGTGCGCCGCAAAAGCAGCAAACCAATGAATCTAAGCTTTATCAGTTAACCCATTCACTGCTTGAGGCAAGCCAACAATCAGCACAGATTTCAATTGGTAAAAGTTATGTGGTGAAAGGTCAAAACATATTGGCGCGTCTGCCTGGTAAAACATCTTATATCGTCAAATCACTATCAGGTATTCGCTCAATTGTGGTGGATGAAACCCATTTTTCTCAATGGAATGCCAGCGGTCTTGCCGCACTGCCAGCATTATTTCAAGTCAAAGTGCCAGGGCAAGATTTGCGTGTGCATGTGGTGAATAATCAACTTCATGGCAAATCATCACAAGCTAAGACACAAGTTGATTATCGTTATGATGCGCATTTCTTTACGCTTAACGATGTCACAACGTTTGATGAGGCCTTGGCGCAATTTTGTTTAGAGGTGACAAAGCTTGAACAAAATACCCTGATGGGCATTGATTTCATTCAAACAGGCACACAATACGTGGTGTTAGAAGCGAATCCATCACCTGGATGGTCAGCGTACCACGCATGTAATGGGGTACAAAACTCAAAATTTATCAATGATTTACTGATAGAACTTACTCGTATCGAGGCCTAAAGCTCGCTAGATAACGCACACCAAGACCTATTTTAATGACTAACCAACAAACACTTATGAAAAAGCCACGAATAGGCCTTTCAGCGCCAAGCCTTGGGCCTGTGCGCTTAAATGCGCCATTGCAATACCACCTAGCAGGTTGGCTTAGTTTATTGTTGGTCGTGGCCTTATTGTTGTTTATGAGTGTGGCCAAATTTGGTGCGACTCATGTGGTCAGAGGTAATATCGATGCCACCAAAGGCGTGCTAACCATCACGAATGATTTTACGGGGATAGTCAGCCACCTGTATGTTAAAGAAGGGGATAAGGTAAAAGCTGGTCAGACATTGTTGGTAATAAAGCGCCCCAATACCCAATATTTAGCGCAACAACAAACTTTTTTTGAACAACGCATGCATAATTTAGCGCAAATGTATCAGCTTAAAAAAGCCAAGCATTTGGCATTATTAAAACTATATGACCATCAATATTTGGCTGATTTAAAAGTGAAAGAAGCCAAAAGCGAATTATTAGCGCTGGCCAACCAAATTAATTCCCTCAAAGCACAATATAGTGATTTTAAAAACCAACAAACCCAAGTGATTAAAGCACCAATTGATGGCATAGTGACTAATATATTGTTTTATAAAAAACAACATGTGCATGCCGAACAACCCTTATTACATCTGCTGCCGGCGCAAAAAAAATTACAAGCTGTATTGTATGTACCTGTGCGCAATATTGGGTTTTTACGTGTAGGGCAAACCATTTATTTGCACTATGATGCCTATCCCGTAGCGCGCTTTGGTTCATATGAGGCAACCATAACGCTTATTAATCAAACCGTTTTAACTGACAGCAAAGAAGACAAGCCGCTACAAATAAACGAGCCTTATTATAAAGTCACCGCCCGTTTAGCGCATGAATTTGTGACACTTTATGGCAAGCATCAAGCACTTTATCACGGTATGGTGTTTAGCGCCCATATTCCTAGAGAACGTAAAACCATATGGCAGTGGATGCTTGACCCTATTTACAGTTATTACGGATAGATTGAAATGAATGTGTTATCAACACGCTTTGTTTTTAAAAAAAACGCTTTGCCGTGTATTCGTCAAGTTGAGCTTACCGAATGCGCGCAGGCTTGTGTGGCCATGGTCGGCATTTTTCATGGGCATCAATTAAGCCTTGAAAGCGTGCGTCAATGGATGCCAAGCAGTTTACACGGAACCTCACTACACAGCATTAGTCAGGCACTTGATAAGCTTGATCTACAAACGCGTGCGATAAAAATTGATATTAGCGGGCTTGGTTATCTGCCTTGTCCGGCCATCTTACATTGGCAAGCGAATCATTTTGTCGTGCTTAAATCAGTACACAAACATCACATTATTATCCACGACCCAGCTCAAGGGGTGTGTAAAGTACCCATTGCTCAAGCAACTCAGGCATTTACCGGTATTGCCATGGAAATCACCAAAAAAGCACAGTTTATACCTTGTCATGATACCCAGAAGCTCTCCATATGGGATTTGTTCAAACAAATAGCCGGGCTTAAATATTATGCTTTGTTGCTGCTATGGTTATCGTTTGCTATTGAAGTATTAAGTCTTATCAATCCGCTGTTTATTCAATATGTTACCGATAGTGTGGTTGGAGCTGCTAGTTTACCAAACATGTATGTGGTGGTTGCAGGTTTTCTATTAATCACCCTTATTCATACGCTAAGTGAATACATGCGCAGCCATTTGGTGGTATATGTGACCAATCATTTAGCCGAATACTTTTCAACAGGCATTATGCGCCACTTAATGAGTTTGCCTTATCAGTATTTTGAAAAGCGCCATCAAGGCGATATTTTATCGCGCGTTTATGCCATCAATGAAATTCAACACAAAGTAACCAGTGATTCCATCAATGCTTTGTTAGATGGCTTGGTCATTATATGTGCGTTTATCATCATGTGTTGGTATAGCTTCATATTAAGTTTATGGGTAATTGGGTCATTATTCATCTATCTAAGCTTGCGCGTTGTGGCCTATCAACATCATGCTACCCATACCAAAGCATCTATCAGTGCACATGCCGATATGAACGCTAAGTTATTAGAAATCGTGAAAAACATGATGACCATCAAGCTTTATCAAAAAGAACATACGCTCTTTAGTCGCTGGCATCAGCATTTTATCACTGCCAGAAACGCTGAAGTGCGCATTTCTTATGTCAATATTGTTTATAATGTTGCCAATATTTTATTATTCAATGTTGAACATATTCTGGTGATTGCGCTGGGCGCGATGCTTGTGGTCAGGCATCAATTTTCGATGGGCATGTTAATGGCTTTTCTTGCTTATCGCCAAAGTTTGGTGAATAAGTCATCGTCGTTTATCCAAAAGTTTTTTGATTATAAATTGCTTACGGTGCAACTTGAGCGGGTGGCAGATATTTTGTTACACACACCTGAAAAATCGCAAAAAACTTTGCTTGCAGCAAATCATGCGTTTAAAGGCGAGTTGTCTGTGCAAAATTTAAGTTTCAGCTATCAACCAGAAGAGCCGTTACTTATTAAGCATCTTTCTTTTCATATCAAACCGGGTGAGAAAGTCGCCATTACTGGTGCATCAGGTACAGGTAAAACCACGCTGTTGAAAATTATTCTAGGGTTATTACCCCCTTCAAGTGGTCAAATTTTAATTGATAACATACCACTGGCAACGCTTGGTTTAAGTCATTATCGTCAACATATTGCCGCGGTGATGCAAGATGACACCCTGGTCAGCGGCAGTATTTTAGATAATATTGTTTTTCTAGATGACCAGGTTGATTTAACGCGAGTGCTCGAGGTCAGCCGCATAGCGCAGTTACATGATGCGGTATTGGCCATGCCCATGGGCTATGAAACCATGATCGGTGATTTAGGCAGTGCATTATCAGGCGGGCAAAAACAACGCTTAATGATTGCGCGCGCTTTATACAAAAATCCTAAAATCTTGTTTTTTGATGAAGCTACCAGCCATCTTGATGTCGCAACCGAGCAAAAACTTAACCAAGCATTAAAACAGCTGCGCATCACCCAATTCATCATCGCTCATCGTGAAGCGTCCATTAAGATGGCTGATAGAATCATTCATATTGAAGATTAGCTAGGCAACGTCCCTGAAATTTTTTTACACACTACTAAAACTTCAGGGGCGTTGCCTATTCATTGATGGTGGAAGCTTTTGGAAGACTATGAGGGCTTTGAGATAGTTTTTACCAATAAAACGCATGATGACATTGCTTTTTGGCTTTAAAAATTATTATAGTTGAGCAATAAGCTCACTATATGAATATTATCATGCCCAAATTAACCGGTGATGAACTTAAATTATTTGAGAAAAGTCGTTATGATAGCGCTATTTTTGAGATAACTACTAAAACACTTGCCGCGCGCCTAGATTTGGCCTGGCAAGTTTATAGTGATAAAGCACCTCACGTAACAGATGCGCAAAAAGCTGTGGCGCGTCAGTTTTTGATGTATGTGCTCAATATTCCCGCTTATCATCCTGATGAAAAAATTCATCAACAAATAACCTGTTACATGAAAAAAAGGGCAGAACTTAAAGAAAAAAACGCGCGTTTTATCCCAGGTCGCGCACCCTGTCGTTTGCCTTTTAACCCTGACACCACAGTATTAGTTAGCACCCCTTTTTATAAGGTCACGTCTAATGTTCCCGTTTATCGCGCCATTCATGAAGGTGAGTTATTAGATGTTAATCAGCTATCCAAGCAAAAAGATGCCAAGGGTCAAGTAAAATTTTTAACTGAAGAACAACAAATTGGTTATCAGGTGGTTATCTCTGAGGGTAAATTTATGCAAAATGGGCGTGTATTTGATACCCAAGGCATGCTTTCGCATAAAAAAAGTGATTTTGCGGCGTTTACCCTTAATACGTATGGTGAATTTGCGGTATTTAATCATCGTGGTATGGCTGACGGCATAGCCCATTCTAGTATGAATGCCGGCCTACCGGTTGTCGCGGCGGGTGAAATACAAATTCATGAAGGCATCCCAACTAAAATTACCACTCATAGTGGCCATTATCTACCAACGTTATTTAACGTCTATCGTTTGCTTGAATATTTAGAAAAACAAGGAGTGGATGTCAGTGAGGTTGAGATTATCTTTTTGGAGACACCGCCAAATTTGATTAACTTAGGAAAGAATGTTGCTATTACGGCTTACTCAAAATTACTTGAAGATAATCAATATCTCAATGTTTACAAAATGCCGGCTTCTGCCATCTATACCCATATCAAAGAGCGCTTACAGCAAAGTATACCTTCGATGATTTTACAATTAGAAGAATATCAAGCTTCACGGAAAAATAGATTTTTTGGTCATTTTGATGATTTAATTGGTAACAGCTTAACCAAAGAACGCCAAGAGATAGCGTATCGTTTAAGTAGAGCTTTAAATACGTTTAGCACGACAATTTTCCAAGCAAATGTGTCATTATGGCTGTTAAAACAAACATTAGAAGCTTTACTGCAAGTTTTTAAAGAACAAATTGAAGAAAATCAACAGCTGTCACTCAATCATGCCAAATCACCTAATAACGGCCGTTTGCATCAGAACATGATGTTTTGGCACACCAAGCTTGACGATATATTAAATAACCACACAGATACTTTATTAAATGATAAAACAAAAGTTTTAAAACTAAGCAATATCTATTAGTACTTATTTAAAAAATGGATAAAAACACTTAAAGTCGGTTGGCATTTAACCATGGATATATCAAGGAGGTAGACATGAATCCATTTTGGCCTTTTGGCATAGCGTTATCGATTGACGCGGTTTCACTGTTATATTGGTGTACAAATCATACCACACAGCCAGAAATAGGGCCGTTATTAATTGCAACTTGTTGTATTGCTGAAGGTGCGGCAGTGCTTAAAGTCGCACCTCATATCTATGCCACTTACCACAATAGTCACAATATCCTAGATTTTGCCGCACGTTTAGAGCTGCCGATGGTGTCTGGCTTTTTTAAAAACGCTCGAGATGCACGTCCATCACCAAATGCACGGCGAGTCGCGCTTTGTTTAGAGTTATCAAACGTTTTAGCCGAATTAGCAACAGCCATCGCTCAAGATTCTGCAGAACAACAAAATAGGCAGGCGTTTAAATGTTAAAGACTTACCCCCAAAATCTGTGGGTAAGTCTGTTTAAAACCCGGGGAAAGCGAGTAAGCATCGAGCTTATGAGGCTTTATTAAAGATTAACCAACCGGTTTTTTTTTGATAAAAATGGTTTAAGTGCTGCATGAAAATAAAATCATTGGGTTTTTTTCAGCGGTGCTATTTCCAAGTGCCAAAAGAGTGCATTACAATCGATAAATTGTTTGGTTGATATATTTGATTATAATGACTTGGCATAAAAAAATTGTGGTTTCAGATTGGCATGAGTGGCAAGAAAATGGCCACATATCGCTTAAAAAAATCAGCGTCTTTCCTGGAAGTGCGTTAGAACTTTGTTTTTTTCGTCATCAAGATGCGAAGTGTTTTAAAGCATCATTTCATCAAAAACGTACGGCGATTGTGATTATCAATATGGGTGATCATGCTTATGTTAAAGTTCGCCCTCATGATGAACATGCCAATTACTTTATAGAAAAATTAGTTGAATTTGACCCAACTGTGCAAACAATTGTGCCTGAGATTGAGGCTTTAATGACGTTATCAGCGTCAGAAGTTGTTCATGCACCTGTTGAACCGGTTAGTTTTTTTGGTAAACCCACACCGTATCTTGATAAAGAAGATTCGCCTCTTTTTAATGCGTGTAATGTATTTATATAAATGTTTAAATAACGCTTTTACACGCCTAATTTCAATTGCTATATGAAAACCATCATCATCATTCCCGCACGATTTCATTCATCACGCCTACCAGGTAAGCCACTGGCAAAGCTTGGTGGACAAACCATGCTTGAGCGTGTGGTCAATATTGCCAAAGCCGTTATGACCCATAAGGAAGTTGAGGTGATGGTGGCAACGGAAGATAAGCGCATTGCTGATTATGCTGCTACGTTAAAAGTAAAAGTGGCTTTAACCCGAGATACCTGCTTGACTGGCACAGACCGTGTGGCTGAAGCATTAGCGCAACTTGATAAAACTTATGACTTGGTTATTAATTTGCAAGGTGATGCGCCGCTAACACCCCCTGATTTTCTACATACCATGATACAAGCGTTTTGTGATAGGCCTTGTGATGTCATAACACCGGTTACGCAATTAAGTTGGCTTGAGCTTGAACAATTGCGCTTGCAGAAAAGTCTCACACCCTTTAGCGGCACCACGGCATTATTTCAGCAAGAGACAGGTCGCGCTTATTGGTTTAGTAAACAGATTCTGCCGGCCATTCGTCATGAAGAAAAACTAAAGCAATGTGAAGGTAAAAGTCCGGTTTTTCGTCATATTGGTTTGTATGGCTATACGCCTGATGTGCTAAAACGCTATGTCGCTTTGCCTGAAACTGATTATGAACGGTATGAAGGCTTAGAGCAGCTGCGCATGATTGAGCAGGGGTTCGATGTGCGCTGTATTCCAGTAGAATATTTGGGACGCCCTAATATGTCGGGCATTGATAGTGCGACTGATTTAGTACGCGCTGATGCGTTGCTCAAAGCCTATGAATCCTAAATGTTAACGACTGATAAAATGAAGACTTTACCAACTGAATTGCTTATTGCGCGCCATGGTAATACTTTTTTAGCCAATGAAGTGCCACGGCGCGTTGGCATCACCGATTTACCGCTGGTAGAAAGTGGGGTGCAACAAGCACGCAGGCTCGCTTGCTATTTAAAACAGCAGGATTTACAACCTGATATCATATTTACCTCAGAGTTAAAAAGAACCCGTCAAACGGCCGGCTTTGTCCAAGCGGTTTTTCAAAAAGATATTCCCCTAAAGCCGTTGGCTATTTTTAATGAAATCGATTATGGACCTGATGAAAATCAACCTGAAGCACAGGTAAAAGCTCGCCTTGGTGGGGAAGCACTTGCACTTTGGGAAACTCAGGCGGTGGTGCCACAGGGATGGTGTGTTAATCCTGCAACTTTGATTGCCAATTGGCAGCAATTTGGTGCAGCCATTGCGCATCAATATCAAGGTTTACGTATTTTGGTGGTCACCAGTAATGGCATCGCGCGCTTTGCACCTTATTTGACAGGCGATTTCATCCTATTTTGCCAAACACATGCTTTAAAAATGGCCACTGGCGCATTAAGTCGATTTCGCCAAACACCCGATGAAGCACACTGGCAGTGCTTAGATTGGAACATTAAGCCGCTTTAAACAAGTTTAAAGATAAGCGGCAACCGAGGCCATTAATAAAAATCCTACTATCACATAGCTAAAATCACGTAAATTACAGCAGCGCTCGACCATCACACATTTGTCTAATCCATGCAATGTGCCTAAGTAGAGAAATGTGCCGGCTGATGCGGCAATTAAGATAGGGTCAAACAGTGAGTGAGTTTGTAAGGCTTGGCCTGAATACCAGCCGATAAAAATACCCAAAGGCGTCATACAGCAGAAAATTAGAAAAAAGATAACACTTTGGAGGTAACTTAACGAGCTTTTGGTTAATTGCACCGCCATTGCAAAACTCTCAGCCCATTTATGGGTAATGATGGCTAAAAAGAGCATCACGACCATTGAGGGATTATGATTTAACCCTAAAGCCGCGCCAAGCATAAGCGAATGAATGGACAGCATGACCCAAGCCATGATGGCAAACGCTGGATGATTGGCGGCATGATGATGGTAGAGTTCTTTACCCAGATGTTCAAACCATAAAAAAAATAAAAAAAGCAATCCGGTAATAATAAAAGCAAACGGATAGCTGTAGTGCATTTGTTGAAATAACGCTTGTGACTCAGGCAACATATGTAAGAGTGCCGCCCCCAGAAAAACACCGGTTGCTAATGTTTCACCAATAGGGAAATCAACGTGGGTTACACAAGGCGCGTGTCGTTTTTTAAACGGTAACCAACCGGCAATAAGGGTGGTGATAAAAATGGCAAGCGTAAAAATAAGTTTTAAACTGGTCGACGACAACATGAGGCTCTCAATCTAAAAAAAGGGTTAAGCACAGCAGGACTCAAGCTTGGGAGTAAGAATAGTATTTTTACTCATAAAATTTAGCAAGTTATTTTGACAATCTGTTGACAAGAATGTGATTTATCTAAATTAGCTAAACCCGTTAAATCTTGCCAATGCTGATAAATGGCTTTTCTCAGAGGATTTAGAGCATCAAAAAAGCCGATATTTGCTTGCAGAAATTTCGACAAAAGATCATATTCTTTTTTGAAAAGTTTTTGAGCTTTTTGTTCGTTAGCATGATCAATAGACCTTAAAAAAAATATAATAATTTCTTTAAGTGTGGTTGTTTGTTCAAAAATATGTTCTTTTCTTGCATCAGCCAATCTACGTGTTGGTTGGGCTTTGATATGAGCTTCTAGGCGAAATATTGTGTTTATTAATTGAATTAAGGCCAATGGATAAATTTTCTGGCCATAAGATAATAGCCGTTTTATCGATTGCGATTGCGATTGAAATTTAATATTTAAGTTAAGAGCAAGGCTTAGAGCATGATGGCCCAATCGATTGTGCTGAGTAAGCAAGAATTGCTGTGGTGCGTATCTATGCGTAAAAATATTGTGCATAATCTCACCATTATCACTCTCTAAAGCGACAGCACACATAAAAGCGGTGTTACCATCGCGGTTTTGATGGGTTAATAAATGCTCATCACAATCAGGATGTTCTAAAATAGCATTGACATTACTCGCATTTTTGCAAACTGTTGCATTGATTAGAGCATTAAAACCATTGAGAGCAGTTTGATGCAAGATAGTGCTATCACAGGCTGGATGCTTCAAAATATAGTCTAATGTACGGCGATATTTTTGGCCACTGGCACTGATAAGCGGAGTATTTCCATATCTATCATGATGCGATAGCATCGCTTGGGCATCTTTTTCAAGCAGACAAAACAACGTAAAAGCGCTGGGTGGCGTAGCCGATTTGCATAGTTGATGAAATAACATCGGCCACTGATGGCGTAAATATGTATGAGTCATAGGTACAGAACAATCAATAAGCTTACAGGTAGACGGCAGCTTTTTAGGACCGGTAAGAGGTAAAATGCAGCGCACAAAAGTTTTATTGGCTAAATTGGTGTAACTAAAATCAAAACCCCGCAAATCTTTATCGATTAATTCATCGTTTTGCCAAAGCTCATCCAGCGTGAATGATGTGCTGGCAGATGAGGTGATAGCAAGTGCTGATAAAGCTTGTACAAAGGTGGCCATATCCTGTGGTTGATGATGAAAAGCTGCAAGGCCATCTTTTTGAGCAGCAGGCTTGTTAAAATGACGCTCAGCCTCCGTCAAAAAAGGCAGGATGATATCAGAGATTTCTTGGGTACAAGCAAACGTAAGATATTGTCTGGGCGTGTATCCTGCGAGCGTTTGCTCGGGGTTAATAGGGGCATGTTGCAAAAGATAGGTCACTATTTTAGGTTCAATGCGTTTTCCTCGAGGTGGCATCAATGACTACCATAAAGCCGAGGCATGATTGTTACTGATGTTGTTATAATCCCTATCTGGATAATCTTGAACTAATTGGCCAAGCGCAGGCAAATTGGCCGTATCAATGGCTAGTTGTAAAGCATCGGTAAAATCAGACATAATTTTTTCATCAAAGATTAAAAGGTAGTATCCTATCTTATTCTTCTAAACGTTAAAATTAGTTACGACAGGTTTAGTACTTAATAAATTTTTTACTGATAATCATGAATTTAAACTTTAGATGCTTCATTTGGATGACCAAAGCGCGCTTATTTTTGTAAAAAATATCATAAAAATTAGGATAAACGCTTGAAATTCTAGCATTATCTAGTATCATCTCAGACTGCTTTGGGCCGTTAGCTCAGTTGGTAGAGCAGAAGGCTTTTAACCTTTGTGTCATAGGTTCGAATCCTATACGGCCCACCATTTAAATATCACTCAAAGCAATTACTTGCCCATATTGGGCCGTTAGCTCAGTTGGTAGAGCAGAAGGCTTTTAACCTTTGTGTCATAGGTTCGAATCCTATACGGCCCACCATTTAAATTATTCGCGCTCGTAGCTCAGCTGGATAGAGTACTTGGCTTCGAACCAAGGTGTCGGGGGTTCGAGTCCCTCCGAGCGCGCCATTTAAATGATGGTAAAATCAAATAGTTAGCAGGTTCTTGGTTCGCTGTTTGACTTAGGAACCAAGTCGGGGTGACGTAAACGTGCCCGAGACTCTCTCCGAAGCCTTTCTCAAATGGTAGTCATGTTATCTCCGATGAACTTGCTCTCATCAATTTTTCTAATTGTGCTGCAGGGTATGGGGTTGATTTGCTCTCTTTCTGAAGCTTTTGAAAAAACTCATCCATAAGCAATGCAATTGGAGCGTATCGATTGATAATCGTATTCATTGCAGGTGTAACATTGCCGAGTTCACCGGCCAGATATTCACGCAGGCGAATTTCCCAATGCTCCTTACCAAAAAGTGATGTGATAATACAGTGAAGCAGGTTTACAGCAGCGCAAGCTTGATCATATGACTGATGCTGTTTTAAAAATTCTATTTCTGCTGGAGTTAAATCAAATTTTGATGATAACGCCAGTCCAAAATCGCTTAAATAGAGCCGCTTACCGTCGGTGAGGATATTTGCAAAGTGCGCATCAAAATGCATCAAGCCGTGGGCATTCATATACTTGTTTGTGGCTTTGAGATGTTCGTCAACAAATGCAACTGCTGTTTCAGCGCTATCGTCACCGTTAGCAATCTGGGCGCTTAACCACTCATGCAGATTTTGTGGAACATATTCAAGAAATAAAGCGATGTGCGCGGATGCTTTATTAAGATCGGTGACACGTTTACGGATAGCATTAGAATTCCCCCAGTACCGGCAGTGCTCTTCAATATCACCCCAATAGTCAGTATTGAGATCACCTGGACCACTCGGCAAAATACGCCAATGGTACATCATAGGGAAATTGCTGCATTCTCCCGTGATCGTCCAGTTGGTTGTCATAATGTGCGTTGCAAGCTCACGCCACGCTCCAAAGCCAGCTGAGCCTACCCCATACTGATAGCTAAGTGGCAAATCATAAATATTAGCTGTAGACATAAAATGCTTAAAGCTTTGTTCAAGATTGGTCAACGGTACTTTTTTAACAAATACGGGCATGTCGTTAATAGAAATTAGGGCGGACTTACCACCGATACCTTCATGCATCGGTTTGCCGTCTGCTAAAATTTGCTTTAGCTTTTGATTGCTTAAGGCTGAGAGATTTGTTGCGATTTGACTATAGAGTTTTATTCTTTGCATTTATGGCAACCTGCTAATCACGTTATCTACAACGAATTGATAGGCTTCATCGAAATCCCAATGCAATTTCGATGGCAATAACACACTCATATCCATATGAAAGTCGCGATGATCCTTTTTCAGCTCAAGATTCTTTAGAAATTCTGCGCCTGTAACCTTGACGTCGTTAGTAGATAAGCTTCGCACTTCGCTGTGTGATTTTCCATTTAGGATCACCTAACCAGGGTTTTAATAGTGCCCTAATAGCATCTATCGTTTGTCCAATTGGATCAGCATTTTTTTGAACAAAATCAATATCTTCACTGTATTTTGCCGGAGGATTAATAAATAGTTTATTTAGTGCTGTACCGCCACGAAAAACCAAAGCATCTTTGACATGAGGATCATTATACAAATCAATCAAAGCACGGCTAATCATTAAATCCTGTTCTATCTGTTCAGTCATTTGCCATGGAACCGTTTTGCGCCAATTCTCAATAAAAACTTCTGGGATCATAAATCGCTTTCTATTTCTGAATTTTCAATAATTCTCCACTTTTTACACCTTGAATAGCCTATTTTTGAGATTTCAGATGCAAGAGGCAGATAATTGGGTTTATTTTCTTGAACATGCAGGCCTAGCGCATTAATCATTATTCCAGCATTAGGTTCATCCATCACATCGATGTGATCCAGGATATAACCAATACGCTGCAACTGATATTCTGCATGGGTATCTTTCGCAAGATTGATGAGTTTTATAGGATCTAACGCCTTAAAAAGCTCTGAGAAAATGGTGGCGATATGATTTAGGCCGCCTGCATGATTAGGATATTCGAGCAAATCAAGAGCAACCAACTCAGGGGTTGCCACCTTAAGGTAGCCAGTACTCACGGTAATATCTTGAGTGGGTAATTCAAGCACTGATTTTTTATAAATATAATCAATTTTCACATCGCCAAAAATGGATGGGTGCTTAATACGCTTGTCTGATATCACTTGGAATCCAGCGGGTTTTTGATGGGTTGCTCCATGAAACAATCCTGCACTTAGAAGTGCGACATAATAATGAGCCCCCATATACTGCATAACCAAAGGCACCAGTTCTTGGGGAGGGATAGAGCCATGCGGTTGATGTTCTGGCGGGACAATGACATATAAACCTCTCGCGGGTGAGATAATATCCCCGGTTTTAAGTAACCGATGTAAGGCCACTCTCGCATGACTATTTGAAACGTGAAACTGCTCAACGATATCCAGGATAGTAAAGCAGCGCCTGCCTTCTTTTCGAATATCTTTTATGTATGATTGCAAGTGCATAAAATTACCATGCCCCTAAGGTTACTATTATTGTAACTATAAGAACATGATGACTTTATACTGTTTACAAGTCAAGCATAAGCGAGATATTTTAAGATTGCTATGTCCCCATGGTTACAAATAATGTAACTTTACATACATATCATTCCTTTTTATAATTGAATTGGTAGAAGAATTAAAAAGGAGATGACTTGAACGATTTGAGCCTGCTTAATGGTTAACCGTGATAAATGGGATAAGCTAGCTGAGTGGATGGGAAAACTTTATATCAATGAAGACTCCCTCATAGAAAAATTTATTATAGGCAGTGGCAAAGGCGGACAAAAGTTACATAAAACAGCTTCAACTGTCTACTTGAAACATCTTCCGTCTGGCATTGAGATAAAATGCCAGGAGTCCAGAAGCCGTGAAGACAATCGCTATTTTGCCAGAGTGCGTTTATGTGAAAAATGCCATGCAACTGTCAGTGATGAAAAAACCAAAGAACAACAACGAGTAGCAAAACTAAAACGTCAAAAGAAACGCCGCTCAAGGCGCTCTAAGCAGAAAATGCTGGATGAAAAATCGAAGCAAAGTCAACTAAAGAGTCTGAGACAAAAACCTATCTCAGCAGAGGGATAACGTATGCTATTTGATAAAATTACTGTGTCATAAACTGTGGTGGCACTAGGCAGTTCTAGACCGTTTTTCAATGATTATATGCGTTGCAAGGTATTGATTTATAAGTATTTTAAAACTAGATCATCAGGCTTTGAACCAAGGTGTCGGGGGTTCGAGTCCCTCCTAGCGCGCCATATAATGTGTCTTCCTCATTTTCAGGGACATTTATCATGAACAAAGAACTCTCACTGTGATTTGGTAATTTTCAAAATTACGCAAGCCATAGATAAGACATTCCGTTAGTGACAATTTTCAACGTCTGAAAATCAGCTTGATTGACATGAGTATTCAAACGAAAGCAGCGATGCTTTAATTTGTTAGCGTACTTTAGCCGACTGTAAAGCCCTTCGAGACGCCTGCTGCGCATACGCCTCAGGGTGAACAGTCATGGAAAAAAAATTGCTAAACTCGAATAGGATAAAAAGCTGTTTTTATTCAATTATATGTGTTAATATTGAACACAAAATAAATAAATAAAGCAGTTACTATGACGAAAGATGTTCAGCAAATTGAGGCTCATGCATTAAATGAGGATTTTTTTCTAAGTTTTCAAACTGACATTCAGTCAGGTCGCTTATCACCCAGTCTTCCCATTTTAATTAACGTAGAGAGCTTAGACAAGTGCTGTGCGTCCTTCTTAACTTATGCCAAAGATAAACGATTAAATATTCAAATCACGAATGCTGACCGAGCGATGGCCCAAGCTTTAGAGGGGTTAAATGCGCGTTTTCATCTGGCGTATCAAGCAGGTTTGCAATCGTTTAATACGCTTGATGTTGAAGCAGATAACCATTCATACACTGTTGCAGTTAAATCCCATGCGCTGTTAGCTTTTGAGGCTGATAACGAGGTGTTCGGCGAATTACAGCAGTTCTTGAGTCGATTAAAACCAGGAGCTTGGGTGCATGTTTATTTGCCTACAGCGGTTAATGCTCAAGTTTTGATTGATTGGGTGATCAGTGCACAGTTAATTTGCAACATTGTCTTATTTGAGGACAATAAAAATTCAGATAAATTAACCTCATTGAATGCGCAATTAGCCAGTTTTTATCGCTACCAAGTGCGTCATCATAAACCTTTATCTGACGAACAAACCCAGAGTTTGTGCGAGCAACCTTTATCCTCTAATAAAAAAATCAGACGCACCAAGCAAGCTTTAAATAGAGGCCAGCGTATTCAAGCAGCGGTTCAACATCAAATGCATCACCAGCAAGAGCATGCAGTTGCGCAAGAGTCTAGCGTTGATCAAGAACAACAAACGACCCAAGAGCAGTTTCAAAGCCGTGAACAACAAATTGCCGAACAACAGCAACGCATGTTGCAAAACCAACAAGCTAACCCAGCATTTAATTTAGGCGCATTGGGTAAACTGATTCATCGTGATAATTTACACCAATTAGTTACTGCAGATTATTCCTTAGAAACCCTAGAAGAGATTTGGTTTAATCTTGTCGGGCGCTGTGCACACTTAGTCGCCGACCCGCGCAATCGCATCACTCATGTTCCTGAAGACACGTTTTGGTTAATTGTCAACCATCGTCATGAATTTAGCGATGGCATTCATTTTGATAATTTACCGAATGGTTTTGGGTTTGAGGTCATAGAAAAAGATGAACAAACGCAGTCCATTTTTTATCATCAAGCGTCGCTAGAACAAGCACAAATTGAGCGCACCGATACTGTGTTAGCCGCCCAACTCATCACCTATCCCAAGCCTGTCTTAGAAGGTCTGGGCGATGTTGGGCAATTTTATCCTTTTTTTGCTTCTATTGGATCGTATGCTAGCTTTTGCAAGCAATATCAACGCGTGTTTGATACGATTTATCATTCAAATGCACGTTTAAAGAAACGCAAACATGCTTTCATACAACTCTTGCAGCTTGATGATCCTAATTTTAAAGATGACTCTGAGGCACCTTTATTAGATGATTTAACCTCGGATAATCTAAGCGCTTTAAGCCAAAGTCTGCTCCATATGGGCAGTCAAAAAATAGTAGCGTTTTTAATCAAGCTCAACCAGCTTAAAGCAAGCAATCAATACGCTTTAATTAAAACCGCTTTTCTAGACGGGCTTGATAATTGGCACGGTTTAATCGATTACGAACCCAGCCATCCCCAGGGGTTTGATACCTGGCAAGCCATTGATTATTTGCATCACATGCCAGCCAATGAACGAGTATGGTGGGAGACGTTATTAACGCAACATTTACATGCCAATAAACACTTGTGCTTGGCTGATTTAGCGAGTGCGCACCACTATTTTTTTACTGAAATCAACGCACTTAATGTGACATTACCCACACCCTGTCCGCTTGATAACATCACCCATATGAAAACGGCCTATGACCGTTTACTGTTTATTTTAAGAAAATCCATTAATCCGCACGAACAAGCGCACTATCTTCAGCATTTAGACCTAGGCATGCAAGGCGCGATTTGTGGGGCTTCCCGGTTAGGTCAGTATGTTTTAGTCACCGAAGACATGAAGTTAACTCCAAAGAGCGCTGAGTTTGATTGGGAAAAGTATCGGCATTATTTACTACCCGATACAGAGTACTACTACACTTGGTCTGAAGATGACTTAACTTCCCCAATATATTTAACAAAAAAAAAGCCTGAGCAATTCCGAAGACAGGTGCTGTGGATAAGACCAAATAAATTATTTTTTACGCAAGATGAACTTTATAGACGATATCTCAAATATGCTGAAGATGAAAAAATTTCTGACCATGATAGATGTCCCCCAGGCTTCTATACCGATATTTATAGATTTAAGTACGATTTTATCAGTGAAACCGTAGCCTCCTTGGTACGCCACAAGCATACTCACGCTATGGTGTTGATGGATAAACACCAAGATTGTTTAAGGCTCGTACGTGTACATAGTCGGTCTGGTGAATTTCGAGGAGATAAGTTATACGCAAATTCATTAGGTGAGATCAAAGACCCTCAAGCAATGGATGATATTTTAGCCACTAAGTCGTCTTATCTTGCCTACGACATAGATATCAAAACACTTGCTAAGCTAGCCAACCAATTTAATTCCTTTTTCTCCGCCGAGAAATATTTTTACCGCTATATTGGTTGCCAACGTTATACCCATGTCTTCCTATCTTACCAACAATTGCTGCTGACGTTACAGACTAATGGCTTAGGGAATGATGATGAAAGTGATAATCGCTTGAAAAAACAGTTATTACCGTTAATGGCGTTTAGCACAACCGGGCCGCGTGCGTTAAAACGCGGCAAGCAACTAACCACTGATGTTGATAAATTTATCAATTGGCTTCAAATACATGCCCAACCTTTATTAGGTGCTCAAGTACTTGAACAAATGAATGGCCACTTAGATGAACAGCTGGTTAAACCAACGTTGCCTGAAGCGATGGCTTTATTGCAATTAAGTTTGCTCGCCGATATGAATACCTTGATGCAATCGATAACGGTGCATGGCGAGGTTATGTATGCGGTGATGGTTAATGTATCCGAGCACCAAAACGCAACGTTCACGCGCAAAGCATTAAATACATTATTAACAAAGCTTGTACGATTGCGACTTGGTAATGCCGAGCAACATGCATGGGTTTGTTTGCTGGCAAGCCTGCTCCCCGCAGCAGAATGGCCGCATTTTTTTCAGCAACCATCAACTTTTTTAACCTTAAAAAATCCAGTGATTTTAAGTGAAGCGTTATCATTTTTACGCTTAGTGAACGTCGCTAAAACCAAGACATTATTATCGGTTACCCAAATTACCCATCTTATTGAAGCACTTCATCAATTAGACCAAAAAGGGCGTGTCACCTCACTTCGTGTACAAAAAACACTGCGTGAGCATTTTGCTAATTTATATGTGGCAGATGTTGCATTATCACAGAGCTTAACGCAATTAATCGAAGAATTAGGCGTATTCGCCGAGGAACTAGAGGCGCTACTTGATGAGGTTAGGGCATTAAATCTTGGTGTAAAGGGGGGGATATTCATTGAGCTAATTGCAGGCAAACTTCAAAGCATCATCGATAAACTTAAAACGGCGAATCAAACAGGCAACCCAGCGGACATAAAAGCGGTACTTACTGCCATACAAGAGGTCATTGGTTATCTCAACTATCCGGGATTAGGTTTTATTCGCGAGCAGCTATTAACCCCGCTTATTACGATGATAACGCACACAATGACCGTAGACATTAGTCAAAAGATAGATGATTTACACATTGATGATCGCGTATTAGTGCTTGATACAGTGATATTATCAAGTGCCTTAAATGACTATTTAGTCGCACGTTTACCTGTTATCAAAGGTAAAAAGTTAGCAATTGAAATCGATGCATGTTTCCAAGAAAAAGAACGAATGGATGCTTTTCTGACAAGCCTTAGTGACTGGCCATCGCCCAAAAGACGAGATAGGGTGTTGGCAGAGTTATATCGCCAGGGAGCCTTCCATAAAGACGCTGGGACCGATTTAGACGCATGGATTGAAATTTTAACCCTATTGCGCGCCTCTCATCGTGATAGCCCGCGCATCGTGCGCTGGGTGATGCAAAGCCAATTAACAATACGGCAAAAAATAACATTATTAGACGCTCTGCTTGATGATACGTTGCAACTTAACGAAGCTGATAGTTTTGCTTTGTTAGATTTAGCTCAAGATGAAGCCACTTGGCACAATGCGTTATCGTTGATTCATATTAAACGCCACTGGCTAACAGACCATTCATCGCTGGCAAGAGAGGCCTTTAGTACACTATTGCATCACGTGAAAACGTTAACCCAAGAAAGCAAAGTATTAGCGCGATTAGTAGAATATCTGCGACGTTATCCCAACCGTCCGCTCATGCAGTTCATCAAATGGATAGGTAAGCATGAATCGCAGCCATTGCCAGTATTAGGTGCTCTTCTAGATAGCCTTAGCCACGTTGAAAAAAATCAAGTTGGTGCGATACTCACCATTTTAGCAGGTGCTTGTTGGCGCAGACTAGATGAAGCCGTGTCCTTGGACGACCAACAAACGCTCATTACAAAGCTTGCGCACTTAACGCCCGAGACTTTGCACAAACTTGATGCGCTCTATCAGTTAACGCCTTGCCCAGGTATTCAAGCCTTGCTCGAGCAAAGCACCAAATCGGACGATGAGATTGCCGCGTGGATTGCCGCCTATGAGTTAGATCCCTTTGGCCATCGCCACATGATGATAGAACAATACACCTTAAAAGGTGTGAATGAATTTTTAGCCGGTATGCAGCCACTTACCGAAGAACAGATTTTGCCTGATGCACTAAAAGATACGTTAAAGGAAAATATTCAATACATACTGGCCTGCTCGCATCATGCCTGCTTGCCAATTTCTGGCACCATAAAGCCGATTAATCAATTCACCGCCCAAGAGTTGCAAAGCTATTACCAGGATTGTATGGCTAAATCTCACAGCAATTTTGAAGATTCAACACCGCGCTTAGAAGCACTCGCAGTATTATGTGAGGTGTATTTTCGCACCACCGGTCGTTTTCCTTATTACTCGCAAATTCTAAGCGTGATGAGTACGTTTTATCTTAATGGCCATACGCTTTTAGAAATTCCCACCGGCCAGGGTAAAAGTATCACCAAAGCATTACTGGCGGCTTGGCAATTTTCCTTTGGACGTGTGGCGGGCGCTTCACATGTGATGGCGTTAGCGCCAAATGCGTTATTAACCAAGCGAGATTTTGATGAAAGTCGGGCATTTTTTGATTATTTACACTTACCAACCGCACTGGTAACCGCAACGACTGTGGATAATCATTTTGAAACGCCCACCATTATTTATAGCACCGCGGCCGATGCTTCTTTGTATTGCTCTAAATTAAAAATGGTGGATAAAGCTCATTTTCCTCTAGCGGATGCTCGCTTTTTAATTGTCGATGAAGTGGATGCTGAGCTGTATGATAATAGTACAGCCTTTAATTTTTCCGATAGCCAAGAAGATATTTACACCAACCCGTTAGCCTGGGTGTATCCTTTAGCGAATCAATTTATTGATTCACCTATCTTTTTAAACGAAGCGTTTACAGAACAAGAGGATGTTTTGCTGTTTAAACAGTATCTACAAAAAGAAGATACAAATGCTTACCAACAGCATGAGACTAGACTTTCTGCTTTTAAATTAAATCAATTACTTGATGCCGCTTGCATTGCCAAGCAACTGCAAGAAAATCGCGATTTTCTTGTGCGCCGTGTAACGCGCATGGTTTATGGCAAAGAACAAATCATTTCCCAAGCGCATGTCCTCATTAATCACGTCGAAGATAAAGAGGCCACGCTAAGTTATGGTGTTCAGCAAGCGTTGCATGCGCGCTTAAACCAACAGCATGAAGAAAACATTGACTTATTTAAAAGGACGAATGGTGAGCAGGGCATGCCACCATTTCCTTGTGATAACCAAATTGAATGCATTGATAGCCAAAATGTTGCGAGCTTTTTTAGTCAATTTGGTTATCAAGTAGGTATTACCGGCACAGCCGGTACAGCACAGGAATTAACCTCGGCGATGACGCACTTTGGTTTTCAGCATCTCTTAAAAATTCCACCACGCCGCCCGGGTAAGCTACATTATCTACCCACAGTTTTTTGCAACCCTAATGTAGCCTTTTTCTTTCGCGCCTCTACACAAATAGAGGCATTACAGCGGTTAGCTATGAAGCACAAGCATCAACCTTTGCTTATTGCTTGTAAGGACATCGATAAGACCGAGCAACTCTATGGAGGATTAGTGCAATCAGTGGGTAGTGACCGTATTCAAATGATTCATGCTAAAAATTGCGACGATACAGAAGAATTTGAGCGTCGTATTGCCCAAGCAAAACAAGCCGGCATGATAACGCTTGTTACGCCATTGGTGGGACGTGGCGTCGATATTAAAACCCAACGTGCTAACGTCAACCCGCCAAAAAGCAAACAACAGCACTTGGATAAACTGGCGGAAACCTTGCTTGTGGTTGAAACCGATTTATTTCGCTATCGCGACCGTGCGCAGCTAAAAGGACGCACAGCGCGTGATGGCAAGGCTGGTGAATTCATCGGTATTTTCAATCTCAATGACCTGGTCGCCCAAGCTAACCGAGACACGCGCCCGCGTTCACGTCACGCAAAATTAGCTTTGCTAGATTTGATAACGGCAACCATGGATGCCGAAGCCACGGTCGAACACGGCATACGGCATCAAGTTAAAAAGATGCAAATTTCATGGGCCAATCAATTTGATGCTTATTTACAGCAAGCGCTAGATACTGAACAGCAGCGCGCTATTGTGGCGGCCAAAGCACAATTTCTTCTAGAATCAGACCGGCTATGGACGCAATTATTAGAAGACGCTAATCCAAATGGCCAACGCTTAAACCCCTATATTTGTTATACCAATCATACGTTAGACTCAGAGCATTTAAACGCGACGTTAGTTCAATATCGCACACAATTAACGCCACTTTATCAAGCACTCATTGAGCCTTTGAATCTCGACCCTTTATTACTTCATCCTGCCATCCCGGTAGTTGCACAGCCTGAACGGTTGGCTTTGATTGATGCGCCCAAAAATCAAACCATGATACCCACGTTCATTGCCCGCCAAGAACAAAAACCAGTTGAGAATGAAACGCAGGCACTCTATCGAGCAGCTTTGGCAGCTAATGAAACAGTACAAAAAGAGCTAGCTCCGTGGCTTGCGAAATACCCTCAAACCCAACCACTTTTTTTACAAGCACAACATGTACGTAACGAAGCCATCAACAAAAAACGACACTCTGCGATGGCGGCCAATCTTATGGGACTTGGTGTGTGTATGGCGCAGGGCAATCTTGCGCACTTAACGGTGTTAATGGATAGTCATGCGCTGGCTTTGCAAACATTGACAGCCATTGCGGCGCCGCCAGATGTATTGCCTGCTCTTCTTAAAACGCTGAACGCTGCTGTCTTATCACCTGCTATACCTGGCGCCGATAAGGAAGCCTTTGTGCGTTTACATGGAGAACTGCAAACTCACAACAATTCCTCACTAACGGCCGTGTTAATAGAGCTTCCTGTGCTTTTGGATAAAGCCTTCTATCAAACAAGCCATGTTGAGAGCCGGCACTATCTTAAAAGCATGAAACTTTACGTTAACTCGCTTGGCATGTGCCTAAGCAACGAAGACAACTCAACACCACCTCATCCCTTAACAGCCGAAGCTGACCTCATAGTGACGATGTTGAGTGATTTTATAGATAAAACCTGCACACGATTAGGGCAATCTAGTAAGCCATTTACACAATCAAAGATAGACACATTAAAGGCGTATAAAGAACAATTACGCGCGCTTGATTGGAAAGCACTTCTCGAGGAAAAAAATGATTATTCACTGAACCATTTTTTAGCACAACTTAACGACATCCAAATTGACAATAAACCATTAGCTTCATTGCTACAGCTCAATACCCGTAGCGGAAAACTTGATAATGCAACCACGGCTTACAAAGAGTATGGTCATCTTCAGCGTATGCTTAATAAACGCTTTAAACTTGATAGAACGCTGCAGCAAATCAATCAACAACCGGATAATTGCTTAACAGCATTAGATGATATTTTAACGAATCTTCGAAAGCGACAAGCTCAAGCTGGGTTATTGAAAGATAAGGCATTGTATCAACGTAAGGTCGACAACTTACAGGGTTATATTGAAGAAGTACAAAGCAAACTTAAAATCCCTACCGCGCAAACAGATTCTGTGATGCGTGCGCTTATGTGCAAAATAAAAAATGATGCAGATATTACGAACAGCACGTCGCGCTTTTTTAAGCTTAAATCTCGTGTCACGGTTATCAACGACCTTGAACGATTAAACAATACCCTCAATCATGCTTAGAAATATGAGGCTTTTGGCTGTGTGATGAAAAAACCAAAGAACAACAACGAATAGAAAAACTAAAACGTCAAAAAAAGCGCCGCTTAAGGCGCTCTAAACAAAAAATGCTGGATGAAAAATCCAAGCAGAGTCAACTTAAAATTCTAAGGCAAAAGCCTACGCCAGAAGCATGATAACCTGCCAAAAAGCCAAGTGATGTAAACCTACCTTGAATCATGATAAATTTTGCTTAAATAATTATATATATGTATAATTATTGAAATATCAGTGACTCTCAAACAAGCCCTTTATGCCTACATCTAAAAAAATTGCTCAAAGAAGACTTAAAGAAGGTCAGCCATATTTGCCATATCCGCCATACAATTCACTTGACACGATGCTTGGGTTAATGCAGGCACTCACTCCAAATGATGAGCTTGCTAAAGAATTTTTATCGCCTCAAATGCGTCCTGATGGCCGTTATGTTACGAGTGAGGCAAATCTTGATAAATGGATTGATCCTCGAATTTTTCGCGAAACTCAAGTCAAACGTTTTTTGCGCTGGCTAACCACAGCGCCGCCTTTGCTACGCTTATTTTTTAACTGGTTGTTCATTACAAAAGCGGGTATGAAATTATCCTACTTTGAGCAACAAGAAGATAAAAATCCAGATAAACAATATGCTCCCCATGAAATTAGCGCAAGAGAAGAGAACTTTACAATGCATAACCTAGGTCATGCAACGCAACTGATTCAAATCTCAGGTATGAATATATTGACCGACCCGGTATTTAATGATTTAGCGCCTTTAATTTATCCTGCAACAACCAAAGGTTTTGGCAAAAATTTTCAAGCCACAGACCTTCCACCTATCGATGTGATTTTAATTTCGCATAATCATCGCGATCATGTGGATGAGCAGTCTCTTAAAGCGTTGATTAAAAAAGCACAAAACGAAGCGAAACCATTACCTCAATTACTCGTTCCTGTAGGAGATGAAGATTTTTTTACAGGGTTAGGATTTACCGATGTTAAGGCATTTGAATGGCATGAAGAAATCACACTCAAATCGCAATCCCAGCAACCAATTACCTTTTGTAGCACGCCTGCTGATCATCGTTCAGGGCGACATGGGTATGATTCTCATAAATCATTGGTTATGGGATGGACGATAAGTCCTAAAAATAGAGATGAAATCCTTTATTTCGCCGGTGATACAGCCAGGATAAGCGATGTGCGCATGCAAGCACTCGCGCTTGATATTTATCAACTTTACCAACGTAAGAAAGGGCTTGGCGAGGGCGCATTACCTAAATTAATCAACATGGAGCCTGGTGGTCCTAACTATACTCGCAAAGACATGCAGCCAACGCATCAGTCTGCGGTAGACAGCATTGTTTCATCTTTTCGTTTAGCCATTGCCTTGAACGCGGTAAGTACGGCTCACCGAGGAGAAACGCCTGAGCTTGCAGCAGATAAGTGGTTGGATAAAACCGCAACTGTTTTTATGCATCATAATAAATATGAACTTGGTCCAGATAGATTTAATGAAAATGTGTTCATTTATACAAGGTTATTAAGTTATTTGCAGATGAGTGATGAGCAATTACAGCAACATCTAGAAAAACAGCAAGAAAAAAGTAAAAAATGGAGCTTATTTCATCGCAGAAAAGATTTTATTATTGAAGGCGTTCATGAATTAAGACAATTAGCAGCACAAATTTGGCCTGAAGAAGATGATCAAACACGCAATAATAAAATTGTAGTGTTTCTTAAAGCGAAAATTCATTTCCCGCTCATTAATGAAAAACTTAGCTCTGAAGACTGTTTCAAATTTCAGTTGGGAGAAAAATCGACTATTATGCCAGATACGTTTTTTACGGATAAACATGGCATGGTAAAACGTAAAGGTGCAAAAGAAGCGGTGGCTGTGGTAGATAATGATGCATATATAAACTTATCATAATGTAAAAATAGCAGTGTTATGTTTTCAAATTATCTAACCTTATTTGTAATTTTTGCGCTTGCTCAAAAATAAAATCGAGCAAAAGCCTTGTGCGTTTTGGCAATACTTGTTGCTCTGCATACACTGCATATAATGAAAAATCACCCCAATGGTACTCTGGCAGTACTTCTTGTAAACATTCCTCTGTGTTGGTTTTGCTCAAGTTGAATGCGCTTAGCATGTTGCCAATATAATTGGCCTTCTGTTGTAAGTTGTAGTTGTCTGGTTGTGCGTTTAAGTAAACTTACTTCTAAGTGCTTTTCTAAGTTAGCGAGACTTCGGCTTATCAGCCCATTAGAAAACCCAAGTTTTTGCGCAGCGCGATTAAGTCCACCTTCTTCTACAATGGCTGCAAAAATAAGGGTGTCATTTAATAAACTCATCATTATATCCAAAAAGTAAATTATTAAATCAATTTTTAGCTATTTACACTTATTAGTCAAATATTTAAACTAAGTGTTCTTTATAAGCAGAGGTGATTAAAATGAGTTTGGTAACCCCACAAATTGAACAAAAAAAACAACGAGATACCGCCTTAAATGGTATCGGTAAAAGTTTAGTAGGACTTGTTGATGCCATTAATATTGGTATTATTTATACACTTTTTTTAAAACCAATACTTTTTGGTTTTTACGAACACATTGGTAAGTTTATTTTTTTTCCAGTAACAGCTGCAGCAGCCCTTATTTCTGCGGCTTTATCATGGCGGCAAGCTTATATAACAAAAGGCAAACTAAGTAACATTGTAACAGCGTCAATTGATACGTTAGCGGCCATGGCCATTACCATAGCGGTGATAGGGTCGCTTGTTGCATCTTCAATATTTCTACTCGCTACCCCTATTATCTTTACAGCCGTAATGGCCGGTAAAACATTATTTAGTGCAGTCTCCGTGGTTTATTATCTTGGTAGGGCGCTAGATACGGCTGTCCCAAAGAAAAAGTCAAAGTATTATGGATTAGCTAAAGAACAGTTTATCGCAACACTGGCAGGAATCATCGCAACTGCAGCGACCATAGGCGTTTTTCTCTTGGGTAAATCTTTTTTAGCTGGTATTGGTATTGCTGCTGCAGTCATTGGTAGCGCATTGGCCGTTAGGCATGGTTATCAAAGCATTAAAGCAATGGTAAAAACATCGAACAACGCAACCAGTGAAACATCTTGTTTAAATGGTGTAACAACGGATAAAACATTTAATAATACCTCTCCTAAAAAGCTAATCAAGCGCGCAGAAAGTTGTCCATTACTCATAGGAGAAAACCCTAACCAATCAACTGCAAAATCTACATATAAAGGCTTTGGTGTATTTGAGCAACATGATAATAGTAGAGATGAAACTTCAACACGGACTATTTCTCAAGAAAATGGATTAAAACGAAAATAAACTTGCGTTATTAGTGGTTTACTTTTTTAATGGGTGAATTAAAAAAGAGCGTTCATACATATGTCGTTTATTATTTATAATGGTGCTTTAATTGCAGCTGATGGTGCTTGTATTCATCACGATGATCGAGGCTTTACGCTCGGCCATGGTGTGTTTGAAACCATTTTGGTTGAACAAGGCATAGCGCCGTGGTTGTCTTATCACTGGCAGCGTTTGCTACAAAGCGCGGCTTTGCTAGAGATTAACCAACCCTTTACCTATCAAGTACTAAAAGACATGATAATCACACTGATAAAAGCCAATCAATTAACCAACAAAATTGCCGCAGTCAGGTTAACACTGAGTTTTGGGAGAAGTGCGCGCGGCATTTTACCTTCCACACCCCTTAAGCCTAATTTTGTGTTATCAGCAGCCTTGTATCAGCCAAATCTTCAACCATTTTTTAGCGCATGGATAGCGAGTACACGAAAAAATGAACACAGTCTTAGCGCGCGAATTAAATCGTTAAGTTACCTGGATAATATTTTGGCTAAACAAGAAGCGCACACAAAAGGATTCCATGAAGCCATTTTATTAAACACCGCAGGCTTGGTCGCTGATGCTGCTACCAGTACTATTTTTATGGTAAAAGATAAAAAAATTTATACACCACCGGTGCTAGACGGCGCGCTACCTGGGGTACTTCGCGCCATATTACTTACCACCTGCCAACCTGAGTTCACAATTTATGAGCGCTCACTCACAACTCAAGCGCTTTTAAATGCTGATGAGGTTTTTCTAAGCAACGCGTTGATGGGCATACAACCGGTACATCAAATCAATCAAATAAATTATCGCTTACACATTACAAGCCACACATTGTCTATCAAACTTAACCAATATAAAAAATTTATAAAAAATAAACATACAAATTAATTTTTTGATAATTAGTATATTTTTAGTTATAATAGTGCAACATATGTAATGAGAGTTGTCATGATATTTTGCCGTAATATGCCCAGTGATACTAGCATCCCCGTTAAAGAATCATCTTTTATCAGCGATTTTAGTTTTTTTAAGCCGTATAAAAATATTAAAGAAGCGGGAAAAATGGTGGGTTACTCATTAGGCATCCCGCCTGTCTTCTTACTTTTAAGTGCCGCTACTGCCATTATTGCTAGTATCTTTTTGCCTGTTTTTATAATAAGTTTGCCAGTTTTGCTGAATGCTTGCATATTTGCTAGCCATGGGGTTAAAAAAAGTTTACAAGAAACAACGGTTTTGTTAGGTAAGCTTGCCTTGCTAGCAACAGTAGTCAGCGTTATTTGTGCCGCCCTTGTGGTACCAAGCATGTTAATCATACCTTTGATAGCGTGTAGTCGGGCAGGTGTGACTGTGGCTCAAGCTTTTAGCTGTGCTTTTGATGATCAGGTTAGCGATGCGATGACAATTTGTTAATGTTTGTAATAGATGTCATTTGTGTTGGTATAAAAGCCATGAATTATTTATAAATGACTCAAAAAATGAAGAAAAGTTGATGATGTATTCTAAATTTAGTATTTCTCGCATGTTTAAAACAAGCCTTGTTGCCATCATGCTCAGTATAACCTCAGTATGTATGGCCATTGAGGTACCATGGCAGGATTTTCCTATAACTTTTTCGCAACAGGTTGATGATTACATACCACTTACGCAGGCAGATTATGTTAAGAATAAATTAACAAAGGCCTATCAAATTTCGCAAATGCAAGCCTTTTATCGTCATTACTATGAAAGTCACGAGCATGGGTTATCACCCTGGAGTGCACAGTTTGTAGAAGCTTTTTTGCCGATGGTCAAGCAACATGAATGTGAAGTGATAACTCGCTTTGATAATCGCCTGCAGAATAAAGAACACCAACATTATGCCCTTAACTTTAAATTACATGAAGTTAATTGGTGGCAGGCGTTAGAACATAATATGGCGTTAAACAACGTAAGTAGTGCCATATTTGAACCCCAGAATCGCGCCATTGCTGTGGTTAATACGTTCGTTCGGGTATTGCCAGAGGCAGCTCCTGATTTTTTTGACATGCAATTACCAGGGCAGGGTTTTCCATTTGATAACCTTCAAGAGTCGGCTGTGTGGATGGCCACACCACTCTACGTGGTCAGTGTGTCAGCGGATAAGGCATGGTCTTTGGTAATAACGCCTGATAGTTATTTTGGCTGGGTAAAAAGTGCAGATATTGCCTATGTATCGTCAAGATTTATAGAGCAATGGCAAACCGCGGCTCAAAAAGCGCTTGTGGCGGTGATGCAAACCAAAGCACCGATTTTAACCACTCAAAACATTTTTCAAGCATATGGCTACATTGGTACGGTTTTTCCTTTAAGTGGGCAGCACGAGTCATACACCGAAGTTTTGCTGCCAATTAAAACTACAAGTGGTGTCGCTCATATTACAACAGCACTTATCAAGCACACGGCTGTGGCTGCCATGCCAGTTAAAGCTTCTGCTCAAAATATCGCCCGTTTAATCAAGCAATTACAAAATCGCCCGTATGGCTGGGGCGGACAGTGGTTTTTCAATGATTGCTCACAGGAGTTAAAAAGTTTATTCACGCCGTTTGGGATTTGGCTCCCCCGAAACTCAAGCGCTCAAGCAAAATTGGCCAGCATTGATTTATCAGATATGACCCCTGATGAGCGGTTAAAGACGCTTAAATCACAAGCACATCCTTTGCTGACCATTATTTACATCAATGGTCATGTCATGCTGTATGTTGGGCTTAAAACCGATGACACGCATACCGCTATGACGTATCAAAATGTCTGGGGATTAGCATCAAGTGCGCGTGATAAGCGTTATGTCATTGGCCAGTCGTTATTTTTACCATTACTTAAAAATTATTCTGAAGCGCCTGAGGCGGTTTCTTTGTTAGATAAGCCAACGCTTAAGCTTATCTATTTAGATGAATTATCGGTATAAAATTTTTAATATCTAAAGCATCAGGTAGCTGGGGCCAGGGAGGCGGCCAGTCTATCAAGCGCTTGAAGTTGATCATGCTTGATTTTTGTTTGTGCAAAGAAAGTTACTGAATGTGCTCTATTGGGGTAGTTGAGTAATTGGTTAGATGGCTTAACCTCAGCCGCTGGATTATTTAAGCCCGCCTGATGAATTGCGGCATCTTGATTATCATCAAAAAATCTAATCGTTTTCTCCCCATAACAAGCGGTGTTTTTTGGCATATTTTGCTGCATGGCAGTTTGCAGTTTTGCAAAAGAGACTTGTATGGTTTCATCTAAGCGCTTGGTTACAATGGCGGGTAGACTATCGATACCAAGCTTGGCATTGCTGTGTAAATCGTACCATTCAAGGCTAAGTTGCAATCTTCTTTTACCAATGTCTTTGCGCCTTTCTAACGCATCGTCATCTAAAATCCCAGCTTTAAACCCTGCTTGAAATCTGGCCAATAAAGCATCACATTTTTTTAATTCTGCGACATAGAAATCACGTATTTGGGGCGCTTGATGATTAAAAGCCTGAGTGAGGCGCGTATTAAGTTGAAATCGGGGTAAGTTAAATTCGCCGCCATAATAGCGGCAACGCAATGTATGATAAAGATAATCTTTGGCTCTTACATAAAGTGTTGCCGCATATAAGCCGGTGATGACAGCAGGTATAAAAACTAAAGATAATACCAATTCAGGAAGTGCTAGTGGTGCTATGGCAAGCATAACCAAGGCGACCACAGCGGTTACGACCACCAAAGGCATCACCAAGCGATATACTTTCCAAAAAGTACTTTTTTCATAAAAACTTAAATTGCGGTATTCATAATAAAGCGGCAAAAATATTTCTGTTACCTTGACACTGATATCTTTAGCCTCCTCAATGGTTTCGAAATAGCGGTAATAGTTGTATAAGTCAAGCACGACTAAATAAGAGTTTTCATTCTGAGTGGCGCCACCGGTTAACTGAATAAAAGCATGCGCATCCGCTAATTTGTTGGCAATTTTTTTACCTTTTTTAATACCTATGGCGAGTAAATTATATGCCACTGAATTTGTTATTTGACTTGTATCAATATTATGCAGTTGATAATCTTCTTTTTGATTAATTAAAGACCACTCATGGGTGATAAATTTGGCCAGTTGTGCGGCATAATTGTTTTGTTCGGTTAAATAAGCGTGCCAATCAAATCGTGTATTTTCTTGGTCGGTTTGTGCGTGTTTGATAATCGCACGCGCCATTTGGTCAGCGTAACGCTTGTGAAATTCAGTTAAATCAATAAAAGAGTTCAAATTCACAGTTAATGCTTGGAAACTATCAAATAAAAACTGGGTCAGTTTCGTTTCTCGTTGTGCTAGCAAGAGCCTTTCGTTTTTTGATGTAGAAAATATCGTGGCAAAAGCTTGAAGGTTATCTGCTACTGACTGTGTATTGCGCGTATGACACAGATGAATAAAAGGAAAATTGTGGAGAAGGTGTTTGTTTTCATTGTTAAACTTTTGTTCGGTTGCTTGGCTAATTTGTTGTTGAAGCGTGTTATAGGCTTCATCGTTAGCAACCCATTTCGACCAACGCTTAAGGGCGCGTGATAAGATTTTTTCAAGCTCTTGTTCTTCGGCTGTTCTGTTACGTAGTAGATTCCACCAATAAGGTAATTGAGCAAATCTTGCTAAAAATTCTGGGATAAATTCCTCAAGTTTCAAGCCATTTTCTGTGGCTTTAAACTCTGCTTGGGTTTGAGCATCGAGCAAGGTGAAGTTAGGGATGAAATATTCATATAATATTTGCTGGTGTTCTTGCGTGGTAAGCGCTTGAGCTTCGCTCGAATTATCTGCTGGTGTTTGAAGCTTTTGTAACAAAGATTTACTCATATCAGTCAACCAAAATAGTGATGAACATCATGTTATTGCGTAGACCGAATCCTTCGAAAAAGAAGCAAATGTTGAGTCAGCTTGCTTCTCAATGATTAAAATTAAGTTGACATTCTAAACGACTCCGTTACTATTTGTCTAATTTATTGGCATTTTTGGTAAAATGAAACTTGCATCATTAAAGCTTATGCTGGTCACCCAACAAGGATTGATGTCCGTAGACGAGTACGTAGGCTATGTTAAGCAATGTGTGCTAGCCGGTGTATCAGCCGTACAACTTCGCGAAAAACCCTTAAGCTTTACGCAGTTAGCAACACTTGGCCATGCGTTACAAGAAATGCTCAAAACGTTTGATGTACCATTGATTATTAATGATAATCTAGCGCTTTGTGTGGCTTTAGATGCTGCAGGCCTACATCTAGGGCAAGATGATGGCTGTGTTGTAACTGCCCGTCAGCGCTTGGGTGATAAAAAAATAATTGGTTTAAGTGTCAATAGTTTTGAACAGCTGCATCATGCCTGCAGTCTACCGGTTGATTACATCGGTATTGGTGCGATATTTAATACATCTAGCAAACCTGATGTACAAACCATCTGGGGTGTTGACAAATTAGCCGAAGCGGCACGTTATGCAACCAAGCCTCTTGTGGCCATTGGTGGGATTAATCAACATAATATCGGTCGGGTGCTGCAGGCCAATGTGGCAGGCATTGCGGCAATCAGCGCGCTTCATTCAGCCTCAAGTGCCGATATCACTTTGATGCTCAACCAAATTAATCAAGGACTTTTATGCTCAAGGCCATCGAACATACGCACGGCTTAATCAAATCACAGCGACCACTTATTCTCAATTACACCAATACCGTAACCACCGACTTTGTGGCCAACGCGCTGTTGGCTATTGGCGCGGCACCTGTGATGTCTTTGTGTGAAGCAGAGGCGCTGGATTTAATTAAAATATCCGCAGCGGTGTATATCAATTTAGGCACGCTGTCACCTGAGTTTATTCATTTGGTTGATAAAGCCATTATGCTAGCCTCATTGCATAAAAAACCAATTATCTTAGATCCCGTTGGGGCAGGGGCTAGTAAAATTCGCACACAAACAGCGACTCGCATGGCGCTTAAAGCCAACATCATCAAAGGCAATGCCAGTGAGATTTTAGCCCTTGCCGGTCTCGCCTATGAGACCAAAGGTGTAGATGCCGCTGATACACATTTAGATGTGACTGAAGCGGCTAAAGAATTGGCACAAGCGACCAATGCGGTGGTAGCCGTCAGTGGCGCCACAGATATTATTACCGATGGGAATGAGGTTATAAAATTACGCTATGGTAGTGCGCTTATGTCGTGTGTGACTGGCATGGGTTGCAGTTTAGGGGCAGTGATGGCCGCATTTAAAGCGGTGGTGAAAGACCCGCTTAAATCAACCAGTTTAGCCATGGCTTTTTTTGCGTTAACTGGCGAGTTGACCGGGCAAAAATTCAATAAACCTGGCGAATTTAAGCATCATTTTATTGATGCATTGTATGCGCCTGATTTTAGCGACATGACCACACGCATCAAACCAAATGCTTATTTTTCAATCAACCAATAAGGAAAGAGATGACCGCTGTTTGTTTAACTATAGCCGGCTTTGATAATGGTGGTGGCGCCGGTATTCAGGCAGATTTAAAAACATTTGCAGCGACTAAAAGTTATGGATTATCGGTATTAACGGCCTTGCCGGTGCAAAATACTTTGGGGGTTGGCACCATTTATGATATGTCTGCACAATGCGTGAAAGAGCAGCTTGAGACAGTATTTGCTGATGTCATGCCGCAGGCCATTAAAATTGGTATGCTTGCGAATGCTGCCATCATCGACACGGTTGCGACTTTTCTTGGCAAACACGCAGCCAATATCCCCATTATCTTAGATCCCGTTATGATAGCCAAAAGTGGTGATTATTTGCTAGCACCTGAGGCGCTAGACGCTTTCAAAGAGCAACTGCTGCCCCTAGCAAACTTGATTACGCCAAATTTACCCGAAGCACAAAGCTTGGTGGGTAGGCGATTAAGTTTTGCTGATATGGCCGAATACATCAAAAAACTTGGGCCAAAAGCCGTGTTACTCAAGGGTGGGCATGATGCAGATAAACAATACGCCAACGATTTATTCGTAAGTGATACAAACATTCAATGGCTTAAAGCGCCTCGCATCCAAACACGTAACAATCATGGTACCGGCTGCACGTTATCGGCTGCTATTACCAGTTTTATCGCGCAAGGGGATTCACTTTTTAGCGCCTGCTGTAAAGCCAAAGAGTATTTATATCAAGCATTACTTGGCGCGGTTGATGACTCAGTCGGGCAGGGGCATGGGCCGGTTAAGCATTTTTATTTTATAGATTAAGGAGCGTATCTATGTGGGGAATAAAAGTTGCTCGAGCGCTTGAGTCAACCTGGCCGCGTGTTACACAACACCCTTTTAATCATGCCATTAAAACAGGTCAATTACCGTTTAAACAATTTGAACAATTCATCAAGCAAGATAAATACTACCTCAAATATTATGCCTATGGGTTAAGCCAAATCGCCGGCAAGTTATCCGACCCCATTCAAAAAGAAAAATTAGAACAGGTAGCACAAAGTTTATTCCAAACAGAGCAGAATATGCACAAAAAATACCTGCCATCGAACATCTTAGCCACTTTTTTTAGCCCACCAACTGCCTCGCTTATTATTTGGCCTGCAGTACAAAATTATTTAAATCATTTACATACTGCGCAACATCAAGCACCGATGATAGCACTTGCTGCTCATCTACCTTGCGTGATGCTTTATACCCGCTTAGGGCGTGAGATGCAGCCCCATATTTCGGCTAATCATCCGTATAAAAGTTGGATTGAGTCGTATGGTAGTGCTAAATTTTGTCATATCGAAAAAACTTTGGTAAACGTAGTTGAGATTGAGGCGTATCAAGCCGATGAATTCACTCAAACTCAAGCACTTAAAGCGTTCATGGCAGCCGTTGATTGTGAGATATCATTTTGGAATAGCGCTAATTTTAACGGCCCTATTGGACAGATGAATATTCTGGCTCAAGATGTGGTAAACCATCTTAGCTAAATTTCTAATGGGTAATGCGCTTTTTGCCACGCCATTATACCGCCTTCAATTGAATACACTTGGGTAAAGCCGGCGTTTATCAAAATTTGAGCGGCAGCTAAAGAGCGCACACCTGCTTTACAGTAAAGGTAGATAGGTTCTGACTTGTCAGCAGCAATGGTGGTAATTTGCTCGGCGATGCCTGCTAAAGGCAGGTGAATGGCTTCTTTTAAATGCCCGGTATCCCACTCAGCTTGTTCGCGTACGTCAATAATACAAGCATCTGGATGGTGGGTGATATGCTCTTTAAACGCATTAACATCAATAATGGTTGGATGGTGGTTAGTCATGATAAGGCTCGCGTAGTTTAGGTCTTGTGAACGTAGAGTGGTGTATTAGCCAGTAAAGTGTTGCGGTTAACACACCACCAAGCAATGTGGCAAACGCCCAGGTAGTGCCAGATACCAATACAGGCTTTTGACCTAAATGGTGTAAGCGACCGGCATCTTGGGCCACGGCACCAGCAAATAATAAGTGCAGTAGAGCATTGATAAACATCAGTACATAATGAAAGTTTTCTAATTGATTATTAATGATAGGCAGTGCCAGAGATGTCAACATCTAAAGATAACTGGATAAAAATTACCATACTAACGATAAAACAGAGCATTGACAATTGACTGAGAAAATTTAGTATTTAAAAACACCCACCTATTTATCTAATAAGGCCAAAGCACATGCTAACATCTTTAAATATCGGTCTTAGGCCTAGGAACGTCATGACCCATCACGCACTGCCTGTGGTTAACTTGCAAATGTCGCAGACTCCCTCCATGTCCTTCATTGAAAAAGAGCTTTTAAAAAATAAAGTCAAAATTGAGCAGTGGTTTGAGGCGCAGTGGCAGCATATCGCGCCACCTATCATGTGTTCAGTTGATTTGCGCCATGCAGGCTTTAAGTTAGCACCCGTAGATACCAACTTATTTCCAGCCGGATTTAATAATTTACATCCTAGTGTTTGGCCTTATGCTGTTAAAGCATTAAAAACGGCGCTAACGGCTGAAGCACCTCATGCACACACCATTTTATTAATTCCTGAAGACCATACGCGTAATGAATTTTATAACCAAAGTTTGATGGCGTTGTATCAATTATGTCGTCAAGCAGGGTTTAATGTGCGCGTCGGTAGCTTATCGTTAAAAGAGCCGCAATCGATTGTATCGACTACTTTTAAGCAAGCGTTAACCATTGAACCTGTTTCGCGCTTGGACGATAGGTTGGTCTTAGATGATTTTACGCCTGATTTAATCATCTTAAATAATGATTTATCAGCAGGCATCCCTTTAATACTTGAGCATCTCAATCAACCTATTGCACCTTTGCCTGAACTTGGTTGGGCGCATCGCTTAAAATCAAAGCATTTTACTTGTTATGAACAGGTCGTTGATAGGTTCGCAGGCGATATAGGATTATTATCTTGGCGCTTAAAAAGCCTGTTTTGTGCCGTGGATGCGCTTGATTTTATGACCCAACAAAAGCTTGATGATGCCCAAATCAAGGCCCAAAATCTTTTTAAAGCCATACAACACCATTACACAAGCGTCGCGATTAATGAGACGCCTTTTTTAGCAGTAAAAGCAGATAATGGTACCTACGGTATGGGAGTGATGATGTTGCAAGAAAATGAGAGTTTTTTAAAGCTTAATCGCAAGCAACGCACCAAAATGTCGACTCGCAAAGGCAACCAAGCCATTCATCAGGTGATATTACAAGAAGGTGTGGCCTCACTAGAGCGCACCACTGCAGCAAAAGTTGCTGAGCCTGTGGTCTATATGATAGGTAAAGAGGTTGTAGGGGGTTTTTATCGAGTGCATGACAGTCGGGGCATGCAGGATAATTTAAATACGCCAGGCATGCATTTTGAACCTCTGCCGTTGATAGAAGATGAGCCTTTTATCACGCTTGAGAACCAGTCAAATCGTTTTTATGCTTATAGCGTAGTAGCACGTTTAGCCGCACTGGCAGCCGGTTTTGAAAAAGAGGCCTATCGATGAAATTAGCCATACTCATGGACCCCTTATCACAACTTAATTTAGCCAAAGACACCACACTTATGATATTAGCGCGCGCTTATGCGCTCGGTTGGTCGTGTGTGTATTTTACGCCACAGGCTATTTATTGCGAGCAGGATGAGGTATACGCCGAGGTCACCCATATTGAAGTTAAAAGTTTAGATAAGCAGCCGCTGACAACTAAACTTGGTTATGTGCAACTGAGTGATTTTGACATTATTTTAATGCGCAAAGACCCACCGTTTGATATGGAGTATATTTATTTAACCTACATGTTAGAGTTGGTTGAAAAAAAAGGGGTGTTGGTTGCCAACAAACCACAAAGCCTGCGTGATGCCAATGAAAAATTCTGGACATTGACCCATCCACAATGTATCGCGCCAAGCGTGGTATCGCGAAATATCAGCGTATTACGTGCTTTTTGGCACACCCATCAAAACGTTATTTATAAGCCTTTATCTGGCATGGGCGGTGAGGGTATTTTTCAGGTAGATGCGCAAGGGCTTAACCTCTCAGTAATTCTAGAAACTCTAACACGCCATCAAACTGTATCCATCATGGCGCAACGCTACATTCCGGCAATTAAGCATACCGGTGATAAAAGATTATTATTGATTAACGGCACACCCATTCCCTATGCTTTGGCACGCATGCCTGCCAAAGGCGAATTGCGTGGTAATCTTGCAGCCGGCGGGCAGGGTCAGGTGGTTGCTATTACCGCACGCGATAAGTGGCTTTGCCAAACAATAGGACCCATGCTTAAGCAAAAAGGTCTGTATTTTGTGGGGATGGATGTGATTGGCGAATATGTCACAGAAATTAATGTGACCAGTCCCACATGTATGCGGGAGATTGCCAAGGAGACCGGCATAGATATTGCCGGTATGTTACTTGATGCTTTAAGCAAGGCTAAAGTTTAATTGTCGCCACGCTTCAAAAAATATAATGGCCACAGCATTGGATAAATTAAGACTGCGGCTCAAAGGGCGCATGGGGATGGTAATTGCGGTATAAGCCTCACGAAGATGGCTTGGTAGCCCACGGGTTTCAGGGCCAAAAAGCAACATATCTTCGTCTTGATAGCTCACATCGCTATAGCGCTTTTGCGTTTTGGTGGTACACGCAAAAATACGCCGAGCTGCATGCTTTTGTACAAAATCTGCTTCACTTGGATAATGCAAGACCTGTGTCCATTCATGATAATCAAGGCCAGCACGTCTAAGCTTTTTATCATCAGGCGTAAAGCCTAACGGGTGGATTAAATGCAATTGTGCGCCGGTATTGGCACACAAGCGGATGATGTTACCAGTATTAGGCGGAATTTCTGGTTGATATAAGGCAATATGCAACATAATTTAAGATGAACTTCTGTTAAGGCTTGGGGCTTTGGTGGAAGTTACTTCATCCACATAATCAGCACCCACTTTGGCATCAAGGGTATCGGCTCCATCTTCTTCAATATAATCATCACCCACACCAGGTGATGATTCATCATCGATGTATAAATCATCGGCTTCGGGAGTCGCGGTTGTGGCTTTTTCGCCATGAATCAGATAATTGCGATGTTGAAGATAAGCATCACGAATAAATGAATATTTATCCAATGCTTCATCAGTTAAGCGCTCTGCTTCAAAAAATTGCGCACGTAAATCAATATAGCGCAAACCAATTAAACCATATAACAGCGCATCACTTTTAATGTAAGGATAGGGTGTTAAAAGGGGATATTCGAATAATAACCCCATGCCATCACGAATCGTGCTGGGACCTAGAAAGGGCAGCATTACAAAAGGCGAGTGAGTATCACCCCATTTGGCAAATGTGACGCCCAAATCAGTTTGACGCATAGGCAGGTGATGGCGGGTTGCTACATCAAAAATACCACCCATACCAACCACTGTATTAATGACCAAGCGCTCACCATCAGCAAGGGCGTATTTAACCTGGCCTTGTAATAAATCATTGGCAATGGTGGGAATCATGTAGATGTTATTGTAAAAATTATTCACACTTGCGCGCACAGGTGCTGGAATGATGGCTTGATATAAGCGCGCTGGAGGTTTTAAGAAGGTGGCATCAAATGCTTGATTAAACTTAAAAACTTGCCTGTTTAAAGCTTCATAAGGGTCATCTGGATGAGTGCCTTTATGGATGCAACTGGTTAACATCACCACCCCAATGAGTGTCCCTACTCGAGCAATAAAGTGCATGATTATGGATAGCTAAAATTAAGAAAAATTGATGTTAGCGTACTTTTAGTCATGACGCAAAACTCAAGCCTGTTAATGATGCAGCCCAAATATTGGCAAAATACCCCTAGCATGTGCGAAGTGTGCAACCTATCAGCGCATCAATAAAGCTTGGTTCGTCGTCGCTATGACCGGCTTCACGGATGATAGTTAGGGTGGATTGAGGTAAGGCTTGGTGTAATCGCCATGCTTGACTTAGCGGTGAAATCATATCATAGCGGCCATGGATAATAGATACCGGCAGAGCTGCTAATACTTGCATTTGGGTAAAAAGTGCATGGTCTGTCATAAAATAATGGTGCTTGATGTAATGCACATGTAGCATGGCCAAACCAAGGGCAAAGTGCGGTTCTTCAAAGCGTTCAAGTAACTCTTGGGAGGCATGTAAGTTAGAGCAATGTGCCTGCCATCTAGCAAAACTTTTCGCCGCGGCCATGCGATTTACTTCATCGTTTCCTTGTAAAGCTTTCGCGTAGAAACCTAATACATCATTTTGTTGTTCAAAAGGAACAAAATTGAAAAATTCTTGCCAATAATCAGGATAAATATGATTAGCGCCTTGCTGATATAACCAATCAAGTGCTTTTTTATCCGCTAAAAATGGGCGACTTAACACAAGATGCTTGATAATATCAGGTTTTTTTTGGGCAAAAAGTAAAGCTAAAAGCGCGCCAAAACCAATACCAAGTAATACCAAGCGTGATAAGTTCAACCGCTCACAAACCAAAGCAATGTCTTTAACCAGTAAACTTGTGGTGTTATCCTTGATTTCACCAAAAGGTTCAGAGCGCCCAGCACCGCGTTGGTCGATGATAACCATATGAAATAATTGCGGATCAAAAAAACGTCGTAGCATGATGTCACCTCCTTGCCCGGGGCCATCATGTAGAATTAACGCAGGAATACCGTCGGGGTTGCCAACTTCCTCTACATAAAGGGTATGGGTGTCATCAACGGCAATTAAATGGGTTTGATAAGGCTTAATCGCGGGATAAAGTATGTGCATCTCGTGCCTCCATGTCATTTTATGTCATCTTACCTTGAGTGTAGTAAGTTTGGCAAAAGCACGAAATAGATTCATGAAAATGATGGGGCGGGCGAAAGAGGATAATCATGATGTTATTAGAAGGTTTAAATCAAAAACAGCAACAAGCCGTAAGCGCCTCTCTTGGTCGCACACTGGTATTAGCCGGCGCCGGTAGCGGTAAAACTCGGGTATTGGTCAGTCGTATCGCTTGGCTGATTCATCATCATCAATTATCACCTTATGGCATACTTGCCGTCACCTTTACCAATAAAGCGGCGGGTGAGATGAAAGAACGGTTAAACGCTTTATTAAAAATCTCAGTGTTAGGCATGTGGGTTGGCACATTTCATGGTATTTGTCACAAATTATTAAGGCGCCACTACAAACAAGCCAAGCTGCCTGAGCAATTTCAAATTCTAGATAGTGATGACCAAGCGCGCATGATAAAACGCGTGTTAGCAGCGTTAAATCTAAATACTGAGCAGTGGCCCATTAAACAGGTGCAACATTTTATCAATAACAAAAAAGACAGTGGCCTGCGCGCGCATAAAGTACCAACAAGCGCTTATGGCCCAACCCAAACGTTGATTCAAATCTATCAAGCTTATGAGTTAAGTTGTCAACAAGCAGGGGTGATTGATTTCGCCGAAATTTTATTAAAAACTTATGAACTATTACGGGATGACCCAGAATTACAAGCCCATTATCAAACCCGCTTTCAAGCAATTTTGGTCGATGAATTCCAAGATACCAATGCCATTCAATATGCTTTGATTCGCTTGCTCACCAACTCACACACTGCATTGATGGTTGTGGGTGATGATGATCAGTCTATTTATGGGTGGCGTGGCGCTAAAGTTGAGAATATTCAGCAATTTGCCACAGATTTTGCCCCAGTTGCAATCATGCATCTTGAGCAAAACTATCGCTCAACGGCGAATATATTGGATGCTGCCAATGCTTTAATTGGCCATAACGAGGATAGAGTCGGTGAGAAAAAATTATGGACTGCCGGTGATACAGGTGAAAAAGTCACCATTTATGCTGCGGCAAATGAATTAGATGAGGCACGCTTTGTGGCACAGCGTATTAAAATGCAAACGTTGCCTTTAAATGAAATGGCCATTTTATATCGCTCAAACGCACAATCTCGGGTCATTGAAGAGGCATTATTGCGCTTACATATTCCTTATCGTATTCACGGCGGTGTGCGCTTTTTTGAGCGTGCGGAGATTAAAGACGCCTTAGCGTATTTGCGTTTAATTTTACGCGTTAGTGATAATGATGCATTTGAGCGAGTGGTGAATGTGCCACCGCGTGGCATTGGTGAAAAAACTCAAGATGAGATTCGCGCACGTGCCAAAGCTCACGCGTGTTCTTTATGGCAAGCAGCAGAGACGCTCTTAGATGAACAAGTATTAAGCCGGCGTGCCGCCAGTGCACTCAAGCAATTTTTAGATTTAATTAACGATTTACAAAAACGTACATTGCATAATGATTTGGCCGACCAGATGCATGAAATTATCCAACAAAGTGGTTTGCAACAGCATTTTGCCAAAGCCAAGCACGACACTGCACTATCAAAGCTTGATAACCTTCAAGAGCTTGTTAACGCCGCTAAACAGTTTCAAGCCGAACCTCATGATGAGGACTTGCCATTATTAACCGCATTTCTTGCTCATGCTTCCTTAGAGGCCGGAGAGTCTCAGGCGTTGGTTGATGAGGCACATGTGCATTTGATGACGTTGCATGCCGCTAAAGGGCTAGAATTTGGTGTGGTGTTTTTAGTCGGCATGGAAGAGGAAGTTTTTCCAAGCAAATTATCGTTAGAAGAACCCAAACGATTGGCCGAAGAGCGCAGGCTTTGCTATGTGGGTATTACCCGTGCCATGACCAAGCTTTTTTTATCCTATGCCGAGGTGCGTCGCCTGTATGGTAAAGAGCATTATCATCGCCCTTCACGGTTTTTAAAAGAGTTACCCGATGAGCTTACGCATCATCTTAAATTAGCGCCTAAACCATTTAAATTTAAATCATCCGCTGCTCCATCCTTACAGCCGGATATCGGTGTGGCCATAGGTCAAAAAGTGCGTCATGTGACTTTTGGCCTGGGCATTGTTTTGGCCACTGAAGGGTATGGCGCTCATGCACGCGTGCAGGTAAGTTTTGAGCAAGCAGGGGCTAAATGGTTGGTGTTAGCTTATGCCAACTTAACCTATATCAATGACTAAGCTATTTTTTAAAGCCATGATGCTTGCACTTTTGGCAAGTGGGTGCTAGGGTTCGATAATTTAAATTAAATCAGGGGATATTTGTGAAATTAAAGCGTTTATTAACAGTGAGTTTATTAACGAGTACAGTTTTATCTTCATCAAACCTGCTTGCTCAAGGTGAGGCTGATTTTTCAGCTGACCAAAAAAAACAAATTCAAACCATCATGCATGATTATTTAATCGCGCATCCTGAAGTTTTAATTGAAGCGTCGCAAGTATTACAGCAAAAACAACAAGAAATGGCGCAAAAGCAATCACAAAAAGCCATTAGCGAGCATGCAGATACATTATTTACTGACACGCTCACCACAGTTGGTAACCCCAAAGGGGATGTAACTTTGGTCGAGTTTTTTGATTATCAATGCATTCATTGTAAAAAAATGGCTGAAACATTGGCGGATATGGTAAAAAGCCATGGCAATCTACGCGTCATCTATAAAGAATTTCCTATTTTTGGTAAAAGTTCAGAAGAAGCATCGCGTGCAGCCTTAGCCGCAGCCATGCAACACAAATATTTAGCCATGCATGATGCGCTACTCAATCAAAAAGGTAAATTAACCAGCGCAATTATCCAAAAAGTTGCTCAATCAATTGGCTTAAACATGAAGAAATTTAAGCAAGACATGCACAGCCAAAAAGTAGATGACGCATTAAAAGCTAATCGTCAATTAGGCGAAAATTTGCATCTAATGGGTACACCTGCCTTGATTATTGCTGCCACACCTGATGGTAAATTAAAAGCAAATAGCACACCTGTATTTATTCCTGGAGCTGCTAACCGTGACACGTTAAATGATTTGATTGCTAAAGCCAAATCATAAAGGCCGCAACTTAGCTTTTTATCGTCATTTTAATATAACTTAATCTACCCAAAGACACGCTTGTGTGTTTGGGTAAGCTGTTGTCTCCCGCCTTGACCACCATAATATAAAATTTTTTCAAATTAACATGAGATGTCGCATGAATAAACCTAAATCGTTCCAAGAAATTATTTTAGCTTTGCAACATTTTTGGGCCAAGCAAGGTTGTGTGTTATTACAGCCTTTAGATATGGAGGTGGGTGCAGGCACGTTTCATCCCGCAACATTTTTAAAAGCGATAGGCCCTGAGCCCTGGCAAAGTGCGTATGTACAGCCTTGTCGGCGACCGACCGATGGTCGTTATGGTCAAAACCCCAATCGTGTGCAGCATTACTATCAATTTCAAGTGGTGCTAAAGCCTTCACCGCTTGATATCCAAGAAAAATATTTGCAATCACTTTATGCCTTGGGTATTGACCCTTTAATCGATGACATTCGTTTTGTTGAAGACAATTGGGAGTCTCCCACCCTGGGTGCTTGGGGATTGGGTTGGGAAGTATGGCAAAATGGTATGGAAATTTCGCAATTTACCTATTTTCAGCAAGCAGGGGGGTTACCTTGCCAGCCGGTTACCGGTGAGCTTACCTACGGGCTTGAACGTTTAGCAATGTTTATCTTGGATGTTGATAATTTATTTGATTTACCTTGGTGTCACTCCCCACATAAAACGGTGACCTATGGCGAGATATTTCATCAAAATGAAGTTGAGATGTCTGCTTATAATTTTGAACATGCTAATGTGACAACGTTATTCGCACAATTTGATAATTACGAACAAGAAGTATGGCAACTTATTGATAAACATCTGCCACTGCCGGCCTATGAAATGGTTGTGAAAGCGTCTCATGTATTTAATTTATTAGACGCCCGTCACGCCATTTCCGTGACTGAGCGTCAGCGTTTTATTTTAAGAGTTAGGCAATTATCGCAGGCTGTGGCTAAAAGCTATTATAATGCGCGCGCTGCCCAAGGTTTTCCTTTGCTATCTGCATCTTCTGAGGTTGTTCATCATGGTTGAGACATTTTTATTTGAATTAGGTTGTGAAGAATTACCTTCTGCAGCTGTACGGTCTTTAAGTGAGCAGTTAGGCAAGTTACTACAAAAAGCGTTAACTGAGTTAAATTTATCATTCGGTGAGATACAAACTTTTGCTACTCCCAGGCGTTTAGCGGTTAAAGTAGATGATTTAAGCTTACAACAACCCACACAGCATCTGCTTAAGAAAGGGCCGGCTTTAGCCCAAGCTTATGATAAGTCAGGTCAGCCTACCCAGGCTTTACAAGGATTTGCGCGTGCTTGTCAGGTCGACATAACCGATTTAAACACCATTGCTACAGACAAAGGGCAATGGCTTGCCTATCAAGAGACTCGCCCAGGGCAGCAAACCTGCGAATTATTACCAGGTATCATGCAAGAGGTTTTAAACAAGCTTGCTATTGCCAAGCCCATGACTTGGGGGGAGGGTCAGTATCGCTTTGCGCGCCCGGTGCATTGGCTTGTGATGATGTTAGGGGCTGATTTAATTGCTGCTGAATTTTATGGCTTATCAACCCAAGCGCATACTTTTGGTCATCGTTTTCACGCGCCTGATGCCATTAAGCTAGAGCATGCTCGCGATTATGAGCCAAAGCTTCATGCAGCTTATGTATTGGCCAACTTTGATACGCGCAAACAAACCATTAAAACTCAAATTGAAACATTGGCCTGCCAACATCAAGCCTTGGCGGTGATACCTGATGAATTATTAGAGGAAGTCAGTGCAATTTGTGAATGGCCAGAAGCATTAATAGGTGAATTTGAATCTCGTTTTCTAGATATACCGGCTGAAGTATTAATGACTTCTATGCAAACGCATCAAAAGTGTTTTGCCTTACAGGATGAATCGGCAAAACTGCAGCCTTTTTTTGTTGCCGTATCCAATATTAAAGTAAGCTCACTTGCAATCAAGCAGGGCAACGAAAAGGTCATGCATGCGCGCTTAAATGATGCCGCCTTTTTTTATGAGCAAGATAAAAAGCAACCCTTGAGTGCTTTAATACCCGCCACTCAAAAAGTCATTTTTCAGGAAAAATTAGGCACACTTGCCGATAAATCGCACAGAATTTCGCACTTAATGTTGCATTTAGCCGCCGAGCTTAAGCTTGAGCATGATGTGGTTGAGCGTGCCGCTCTTTTAAGTAAATGTGATTTACTTACGGGCATGGTGGGGGAGTTCCCTAACCTAGAGGGCTTGATGGGGCGTTATTATGCGCTGCATGATAATGAAGTACCCGAAGTGGCCCAAGCTCTTTACGAACAGTACTTACCCCGTTTTGCCGGTGATAAGCTTGCGCAAAGCGCACTTGGTATCGCTTTATCGTTAAGTGACCGCATAGATACGTTGGTGGGTATTTTCGCGATTGGTCAAAAACCTAATGGCATGAAAGATCCTTTCAAACTAAGGCGTCACGCACTGGCTGTTGTGCGTATGCTAATTGAATTGCCAGGCCTTGATTTAAGGCGTCTTTTACACACAGCGCTTGGCCAGTTTGAGCACATAAAACTTAAGATCTCTTCTTCACAACTGCTAAATGATTTGCACGAATTTATATTTGAGCGCTTACAATCCTGGTTAACTGCGCAAGATATCTCTACCGATAAAATCCAAGCGGTTCGCGTGGTACAAGATAATGATCTGCATGATGTATATCAGCGTGTGCAGGTGCTTGATGCATATACAAAAAACGCTCAGTTTATTGATTTCATGCAAGCATGTAAACGGGTGAATAACTTATTAGCAAACGTTGATAAGCTTGAAGATAGACCCATCGACACTACATTATTAAGTGCGCCAGCAGAGCAAGCATTACTTCATGCCATAACCCAGTCACGCGAGGCTCTAACACATCAAACAGCTCATAAAGATTATAGGGCAATGTTTGATACACTTTTAACCTTAAGTTCGCCTATTGAGGTCTTTTTTAATGAAGTTCGCATTCAGGTGACAGATGCTGCCCTTAAAGCGCAGCGCTTATCTTTGCTTAAACAGGTACAAGGTCTTATCCATAGCATAGCGAAGCTGTCTTTGCTGCAAGAATAAGTGACGGGTCTGATGAATCTAAGCATTGCTTATGAAGATGGCTTTAAAGCGCCAGCGCAACAGCTTGCACAGGCGCTTAATTTAGCCATCGATAATTGTGCCACTGACCAACTGCGCATTACCGCGCAAGGTTTGCAATTATGTTTTGGTGCGTTTAAACCATTAAAACTTGATTTTACCCAAGCTTATTGGCAAAAAAGGCGCGATGCCGGCAAAACACAAGGCTTGATTAAAGCATGTAAACCTAAGCCTGGCATGAAAATTATCGATTTGACCGCAGGCTGGGGACGAGATGCGGCCATTTTAGCCAGTTTTGGTGCCAATGTTTTGATGCTCGAGCAACATCCTGTGGTTGCGGCCTTACTTAAAGACGCCTTACAAACTCAAAATAGTAAATTATTACCGCTATCGTTTGAACATAGGAATGCGCAAGAATTTTTAACCCAATTAACCGATACTACCCTGTTTCCCGAAGTGATTTACATTGACCCCATGCATCCACAACGTCAAAAACAGGCATTGGTTAAAAAAGAATTACAAATTTTACAAGCCTGGGTCAAGCCTGATGCAATTCAAACACACGATTTAATCGTTCAAGCTTGCACCAAGGTAACCCAACGTGTGGTGGTGAAGTGGCCGCAAAAGCAAGCACCTTTGCTGCCACCTGATTTAAGTTTTCCTGGAAAAACGGTACGTTTTGATGTTTATTACCGACCTGGCGCTTGCACATGACGGCCTTCAGCTGCTTGAAGCAAAGCAGGTCCAGCTGAGCTAGAATCTTGGCTTTGATGTAAATCTTCTATTTGGTGTTTAAATTCACGTATCGAACGCGCTTTAGGACGATTTTTAGGCCTTTCTTGTTGCTCTTTTATTTGCTGGGCAAGTTGTTGTAACTTAGCATACTCGGCTGAATCAAATAGTTCTTCGGGTTTTGCCAGCTGATTGTTGTGATTGAAAATTTGAATATAAGGCTTGGACTCTTCTTTACTACCTTCTTTGGGAGTGGTTTGTCCCATGCTAAAGCCTGCTTCAACCGCCGCAATATAGGCTTGTTTCATCAATATTTTTTCGCGTTCAGGATTAGCGGGTAATGAGACTCTGGTTTCAATGGATTGATAACCCTGCGCTTTTAATGCTTTGGCCATGACTTTAAGTTGTTCTGGTCGATTACTCACTAAATCTTGTATATCACGCCCAAGTGAGCCGTTACCGATAAGATTATCAAAAAAGCTGGTACTAAATTGATAAGTATTTTTATCACTTTTCGTAATAGTCTGGCCTTTGCAGGTGAAGCTTGCAATATCTTTTAAACTAACACCGTTAAATTGCGAGGCATCATCATTATCATCTAACGCAGTTTGCTGATTTTGGCCGGCTTGTTGTGCCTGCGCTTGGATTTGGTCTCTATTTTTTTTGCTGTACTGACATATTGCCTCGATTAAAGCTGCTTCATCACTTTTTCGCTGATTACTGCAATGAAGGCGCGTGATGTCATCTTTTAATGCTTCATGAAGGGTGGCTTGCGCTTCTGCTTGATAAGCTTTGAGTGATGCAAGGGTATCTTGCTTAAATGTATCAATATCTTCTATATCCATATCGTGGAGCGTATCTTTAAACCCTTCATCATCAAATAAAGCTTCAATGGTATTGTAAGCCTCTTCATGAGCGGCATTTAAGGTGCGACGCAGCTCTCCTTGTAAGTCATTTAGGTAAATTGCGGCATGTTGTGCTGAGTCGGCATCTTTGAGTGATTGGGCTAAATTATGTAAATAACGGGAATAATTGCGCATCTGCTCACGGGGAACCTCATCAAGTTGACAAGCCTTTTGGAAAGCCTCATCGGCGGTTTGCATAGTTTCTTGGTCAAGCTTAGATAATTTCACCCCGGTAGGTGTTTTAAGCTGTGGTGTTTTTTCATCTTTTGCTTGAAATTTGCCTAACTCCGATAAACTTAGAGGCATTTTACGCAAATAATTATCTACGGCATCAACACTTTTCAACTTATCTAACGTATTATTGGGCATAAAATATCCTAAAAGATTAAATAATATTTAGATTATAACAAAATAATCTTAACATAAACTTAAATACTTACCAGGCTGGCACTGCCGCTCCTTTAAAAAGGATGTTCGCTTCATTTTTCACCTCATTCGAATTCATGGTTTGCACAAATTGTTTGAGTAGGTGCATTTTAGGATGCGCTTTTTTGGTAACGATTAAATTAGCATACGGCGAGTCTTGGCTTTCGATAAACAAAGCATCGACGGTGGGCAATAGCTTAGCGGGCAGGGCAAAAGTGGTGTTAATAACCGCGGCATCCACATCAGGTAAAACGCGTGCTAATTGGGCCGCATCTAACTCTTTAAAACGCAATTGTTTAGCATTTTGAGTCATATCTTTTAGTGATGGCAGAGGGTTATGATTAAGCCGAATCAATTGGGCTTTTTGCAGTAGCTTTAGAGCACGCGCAGCATTACTTGGATCATTAGGCAGGGCGATCAAGGCATGCTTGGGTAAATCAGCAAGTGCGGTATATTTTTTAGAATAGATGCCTGTGGGGTAAATAAATGTTTTACCAATCACGACCAAATCATAATGCTGATGTTCCATGGTATTTTGTAGATAAGGTTGATGTTGATAGATATTGGCATCAATGCTGCCATCTTGGAGTGCTTCATTGGGCAGGCGATAATCATTGAATTCAACAATTTTTATCTTTAACCCATAGTTTTGTTGGGCCACACGGCGCGCTACTTCAACAAGCTTGGTTTCAGGTCCGGCGATGGTACCAATTTTAAGTGTATTAGGGTCAGGTTGGTTGCATGCCACAAGACCTGCTATTAACAAATAAACACAATATTTAAACATCGAAAGTTCCTCTAAGGCGCGCAAAACGCTGAGCGGCGTAATCGCCAATAAATTGAATAAGTTGCACAATAATAACCAACAATAGTACCGTGATGATCATCACAGTACTATTAAATTGTTGATATCCATAACGAATGGCCAAATCGCCTAAGCCGCCGCCACCCACTGTACCGGCCATGGCTGAATAATTAACCAAAGTAATGGCGGTCACGGTGATGGCTTGAACGATGGCGCTAAGTGCTTCTGGCAGCAGAATATGCCAACACATTTGCCAGGTATTTGCTCCCATGGCAAAACCTGCTTCTATCAAACTAACTGGCAGGGTTTGATAGATATTGTGAACTAAACGCGCGAAAAAAAAGACAGCTCCAAGCGTTAAGGGCACAATGGCGGCATGCACACCAATTGATGTACCAACCACCAAGCGGGTAAAAGGAATGATGGCCACCAGTAAAATGATAAAAGGCACCGAGCGGCTAAAATTAATCAGGCTGCCGATGACAGTTGATAACACTAAATGGGGCTTGATGGTTTGCGTAACAAACAGCAAAGTACCCAACGGTAAACCCAATAGTACCGTTAATAGGGTGCTAATCAACACCATATAAAGCGTTTCACCGCTTGCTTGTAATAATTCATAAAACAGGGTCAGTGACATAACCTAAACTCTCAACAAAGATATTATTTTGCACACAACACATTTTAAATTGGTCTAATAATGCGTTATCACACCTGATAAGTTCAATCACCAGTACGCCACAGGTAGTCTGCTGAAATCTATCAATATTTGCCAGTAAAATATTGATATTAACATCAAGTGTACGACTGGTTTGACTGATAAAAGGCTCAGCTGCAATCGCCCCCTGAAACAATAAACGTAGCATCGGGCGATTTGTGCGTGTAGACGATAACGTGGCGGTTAAATATTCAGGTAAAGCTGGACTTAAGTCGGCAAACAACGCTTGGCGAATCACACTTTGTGGCAAGGTGCAGGCTGTTTCAAGCGAATTGACCTCCATGATGCGCCCTTGTTCCATAAGTGCCACACGATGACAAATACGTTTAACTACTGGCATTTCATGCGTGATTAATACCATGGTTACGCCATAAAGCTGATTAATTTTTTGCAATAATTGTAAAATAGTATCCGTCGTTTCAGGGTCTAATGCTGAGGTTGCCTCATCGCATAACACAATTTTAGGAAAACAACTTAACGCGCGCGCGATGGCCACACGTTGCTTTTGGCCACCGCTTAATTCCAAAGGATAAGCTTGATGTTTGTTTTGCAATCCCACGACTTCTAATAATTCTTCAACACGTGCTTTGATAACCGCAGGTTTAAATTTTTGTATCAGCATCGGCAAAGCTACGTTATCAAACACGGTTTTAGCTTCAACTAAATTAAAATGTTGAAAAACCAGCGCGATTTTTTGGCGTACTTGCCGCAACTCATAATTTTTTGCCTTCGAAATAAGGGTGTTGTCGATGATAATTTTGCCGGCATCAGGCCGCTCTAATAGATTAAGTAGACGCAGTAACGTTGATTTGCCAGCGCCGCTTTGCCCAATGATGCCAAAAATTTCACTTTCTTGAATACAGATATTAATATCAGATAGCGCTTTAATGCCGTTAAAACTTTTGTGGATGTCAATAAGTTCAATCATAGATATAAAAGCCCTATAAAAAACACTTGATAACAGTAAGCTTGAAAAGGCATCAGCTAGGAGGGAGAGCCCGCTTTAGCCGAATTTACAAGGACAATCCTTGAGCGCCCGCAAGCTAAGTCGTCAAATCGGCGCAAAAAAAATAATTCTAGCAAAGAGCTTTAAAAAGATAAATCTTTTATCATTTTATTCGCTTAATTCGGGACGTGCTGTAAATTGGCTTAGCGCTTCGGGGTTGAGCAGAGCATGCACATTGGTAATAGGTTGATGATGAATCACCTCACGTACCGCCTGTTCAACGATTTTATGATTAAGGGTGCGCGGAATATCGTTCACTTGTAAAATCTTCGCAGGCACATGGCGAGGTGAGGCTTCGGATTTAAGTAAATATTTTATTTTTTGACACAAAGTTTCATCTAGCACACCGTTATTTGACAATTTCACAAATAAAATAATACGCACATCATCGGCCCATTGTTGACCAACCACCACACTTTCGCTGATTTCAGGCAGGGTTTCTAATAAACGATATAACTCAGCGGTACCGATTCTAACGCCACCTGGGTTAAGGGTGGTATCTGAGCGGCCGTGAATGATAAAACCACCCTGATAAGTTTTACGGGCGTAATCACCTTGAGTCCAGGCATGAGCAAAGCGCGTAAAATAAGCCGCTTTATAGCGTCTATGGTGGGTATCATGCCAGAAATAAAGCGGCATCGACGGAAAAGGCTCGGTACACACCAGCTCACCATCTTTATCAACAACAGCTTTGCCATCTTGATTAAAAATTTGCACCGCCATGCCAAGCCCTGCACCTTGAATTTCGCCGTGATAAACAGGTTTTAGGGGGTTACCTAATACAAAACAGGAGATGATGTCCGTACCACCTGAAATGGATGAAATTTGTATAGTTTGTTTGATGTTGTTCATTATAAAATCAAATTGTGTTGGCAGCAGCGGTGAGCCTGTGGTTAAAATGGTACGCAATTTGGGAAAATGATGCGTGTTAGCAAGTGATACATCGGCTTTGGCAAGCGTTGATAAAAATTTGGCGCTGGTGCCAAAAACGCTGACTTGTTCGTCTCTTACGATGTCAAACAGGTGGGTTATGCCAGGGTAGGCAGGTGAGCCGTCATAAAGTATGAGCCTAACCCCTAAAGCGAGCGCCGAAACCATCCAATTCCACATCATCCAACCACAGGTGGTGTAAAAAAATAGCGTTTCATCAGCGCGCAAATCAGTATGGAGGCCTAATTCTTTAACGTGCTGGATCAAGGTGTTGCCTGCCCCATGCACTATGCATTTGGGTTTGCCAGTCGTACCGGATGAAAATAAAATATACAACGGATGGTCAAAAGCGAGTGGCGTAAATGTGCAAGTTGTTACCGATGTATCGATAAAATCAGCCCAAAGGTAAGCATTCGTTGTTAGTTTTAAGCTTTCAAGGGATTCAAATAAGGATAATTCAGGGCAAACAATCATATGTTTTAGCGTTGGCAGTGCGCCACTTAAATGCTCAATTTTAGCGCGATTATCATAGAGAGTGCCGCGATATTGATAACCATCACTGATAAATAACACCAAAGGTTCGATGACTATTAATCTATCGATAAGCGTTTGTAAACCAAATTCAGGTGAGCACGATGACCAAATAGCGCCAATAGACGCGCAAGCGAGCATGGCAATAATGGCTGTGGCTTGATTGGGTAAAACACCTACCACACGCGTGCCTTTGGTAACGCCTGCGCGTTTTAAGCCTGCAAGGCAATGCGCCACTTGTTGATAGAGTTCGGCAAAGCTTAATGTCGATACATGGCCTTGTTCGTTATAAGAGATAAGTGCCTGATAGTTATCACGTCTTGCTAGCAGCTGCTCGGCGAAATTAAATGTCGCGCCGATAAACCATTTAGCATCAAGTAACGAGGTATATTTTAAAATACAGGTGGCAGGGGTAAAAAATTTAAATTTAAAAAATTGCGCAACAGCCTGCCAAAATAATGCTTTGTGTTCAATAGACCACGCATAAAGCGCGTCATAGTCATTTAAGCGAACATTAAAACGCGTCTCAACATCATGTAAAAATTGCGCCATCTGGGTGTCTTGGATGGCATGAGGTTGCCAGACAATACTCATTCATTCATCCCTGAATATTTAAACCAGTTATTTTTGGTGAAAAAAATAATCGATGCAAGACGTACACTTAAGTTTTTGTTAATAATCGAACAGTATACTGCCAATATAATAAACACTAGTTCTATAAATAGAACTTTAGAGGAATAATTATGGCATTTGAAGAGGGCGACTGGGTAGACTTTATGTTAGGTAATTTAGATAAGTCTCCATCAGCGAAATATGAAGTAACTGAAAATCATGCACTGGTAACAGCCGAAAAAGCATCGTCTAATGAACCTTCTGATGCTAGTCATATTTTTGCCACACCAACACTTGTGTTACCAGAAACAGATAAAAAAAGTCTTTTCGTATTTAAAAATTCAGAACAGGATTCAGCTTCGTTGTCACCTTTTGACAAATTTAAAATATTATACGATAGTCCTCAGCAACGTCAGCAGCGCTTTAAGCCATCAGGCAAAGAGTGTGAAAAAGTACTGCCTAAATTTTTTAGGCCAAAAAATTTTTCACAAGCATCAAGCGGAACTCAAACAGTATTAGCCTCATCTTCTTTACCACCGCTAAAAACCATCCGTAAATAAGGGGTTGTTTGGTCACCGCTTGCAAGTTTAAAGCAAATAAGTATAGTCTAGCCTAACTTATTGCTGTTAAAGGAAAAAGCATGCATCCAGGACTTAATTATCACTTGGGTGATACCTATGACATGTTGCGGCAGAGCATCATACAGTTTGCCGCCAACGAAATTGCTCCCCTTGCCGCAAAACTTGACCACACCAATACTTTCCCCACACCGCTTTGGCGCAAAATGGGGGAAATGGGCTTATTAGGTATTACCGTATCGGCTGAATTTGGCGGCGCTGATATGGGGTATTTAGCGCATGTTATTGCCATGGAAGAGATTTCACGTGCCTCAGCGGCGGTGGGGTTGAGCTATGGCGCGCATTCAAATTTGTGTGTCAACCAGCTTTATCTAAACGGTACCCAAGCACAAAAATCTGCGTATTTACCTAAATTAATCACCGGTGAGTGGGTTGGTGCTTTGGCAATGAGTGAGGCGAATGCTGGGTCTGATGTGGTCAGTATGCAATTAGAAGCCCAAGCTGTGGGTGACAAATTCGTCTTAAATGGCACCAAAATGTGGATAACTAATGGGCCTGATGCCGATGTATTGGTTGTGTATGCGAAAACTGATAAAAAGGCTGGTAGTCGTGGCATCACCGCTTTTATCATTGAAAAAGGTTTTAAAGGATTCAGTACCGCCCAAAAGTTGGATAAATTAGGCATGCGTGGCTCAAATACCTGTGAGCTGGTATTTAATCAATGTGAAGTTTCACAGGCACAAATCCTAGGCGAGCTTAATCAAGGTGTACGTGTGTTAATGAGTGGCTTAGATTATGAACGCACCGTTTTAGCAGCAGGACCTGTTGGTATTATGCAAGCTTGCATGGATGTGGTGTTGCCTTATGTGCATGAACGCAAGCAATTTAATCAAGCCATTGGTGAGTTTCAATTAATTCAAGGCAAGCTTGCTGATATGTATACCCAATTAAGCGCCGCTAGAGCTTATCTATATGCGGTGGCACGTGCTTGTGATAATCAGGAAGTAAGTCGCAAAGATGCCGCAGGTGTGATTTTGTACACCGCTGAACATGCCACCCAAATGGCCTTACAAGCCATTCAAATTTTAGGGGGTAATGGGTATATCAATGAATTCCCCACAGGCCGTTTATTACGGGATGCCAAATTATATGAAATAGGGGCTGGAACTTCTGAGATTCGGCGCATGTTAATTGGCCGAGAATTATTTAACGAAACACGCTAAGGAAAGCCACATGAAAGAACAAGATATTGTCATTGTTGCAGCCAAACGCACGCCCATGGGCAATTTATTAGGCAGTTTATCATCTTTACCGGCGCCTGCTTTAGGGGCGGTGGCTCACAAAGCAGCACTCAATCAAGCAGGTCTTTTGGCCGGTGACATTGATGAAGTGTTAACAGGCTGTGTTTTACAAGCAGGTATGGGTCAAGCGCCTGCCCGTCAAGCCGCACTTTTAGCCGATTTAAAGCATACAACCGGTGCCACCACCATTAATAAAATGTGTGGCTCTGGCATGAAAGCACTTATGTTAGCGCATGATTTAATTAAAGCCGGCTCGATTAATATTGCGCTTGCTGGCGGTATGGAAAGCATGAGTAACGCGCCTTTTTTACTAAACAAAGCACGAGCAGGTTATCGGTTAGGGCATGGTCAATTAAGTGATCATCTATTTTTGGATGGGCTTGAAGATGCTTATGATAAAGGCAAACTTATGGGTGTTTTCGCTGAACTTACTGCCAAACAGTTTAATTTTAATCGCGCCATGCAAGATGAATTTGCCCATACCTCGATGTCTCGTGCTTTAAAAGCACAAGAGCAAGGCTGGTTTCAACAAGAGATTGCACCTGTTGATTTAACGCTTAAAAACAATACACATACCGTTGCCGTTGATGAAACCCCAAGCGCAAGCAAACTTGCTAAAATTGCCAGTTTAAAACCCGCATTTGCCGAAGATGGTACAGTGACTGCTGCTAATTCAAGCTCAATTTCAGATGGCGCGGCAAGCTTGATTTTAATGTCAGCGCAAGAAGCCATGCGTCGTGATATTAAACCATTGGCACGTATTAAAGCGCATGCAAGCCACGCCCAAGCACCACAATGGTTTACCACAGCCCCGATTGGCGCAATTAACAAAGTGCTTACCCAAGCCAACTGGCATAAAGACGATGTGGCATTGTTTGAAATTAACGAAGCCTTTGCTGTGGTTACCATGGCGGCGATGCATGAATTGCAGTTGCCTGCTGAAAAAGTCAATATCTTTGGGGGCGCTTGTGCGCTAGGTCACCCAATTGGTGCGTCTGGTGCTAGGATTGTGGTGACATTACTTCATGCCTTACAACATACGCAACAAAAGCGTGGCATCGCGGCACTTTGCATTGGTGGTGGTGAGGCAACAGCCATGGCTTTAGAATTAATAAACGAGCCTTAGAGGATATGTATGATTAGATTAAGTCTTATTTATTTTGCCTTGAGCATTTTGGTGGTGGCATTAAACCGCTATGTGCATCTACTGGTCGTTTATATGGATACGTTTTTTACGTATGTAACTTTAAAAATTATGCCAGTGATGCATGCTCTGGATTTAAGCCGTAGCACTGCTCGCGTGTTAATTTTAATTGGGCTGCCGATGATATTGGCTTTAATACCGGCAAGCTTTTATTGGTTAATAAAGCGTCGATACATGCCTTATTTTATCGAGGTAGTATGGTCTATATGGCTGGTGTTGGCTTTAAGTCATGTATTAATTCACTGAGAATGCAATGAATCGTCTAACCACCAAAATACAGGTACATAGTGAAGCTTTTAAACAGAATAAACGTTATATGCAAACACTCACGGATAAACTTGAGTGCTTAGTGGCAGATATTGCTGCAGGAGGTGGGCAAAAAGCGCAAGCGCGCCATTTAGCACATGGTAAATTGCTACCACGTAAACGTTTAGATTATTTACTTGATAAAGGCAGCTATTTTCTTGAATTATCGCAATTAGCCGCGCTTGACGTTTATGATGATAAAGTGCCAGCGGCCGGTATTATCACCGGTATCGGTTTGATTGCAGGCATTGAATGCATGATAGTGATGAATGATGCCACGGTTAAAGGTGGCGCCTATTATCCCCTAACTGTAAAAAAACATTTGCGTGCCCAAGAAATTGCTCGTGCTAATAAGCTGCCTTGCGTATATTTAGTGGATTCAGGCGGGGCTTTTTTACCTAAACAAGACGAAGTTTTTCCTGATAAAGACCACTTTGGGCGCATATTTTTTAATCAAGCGCACATGTCAGCGGCTAATATTCCACAAATTGCGGTGGTGATGGGGTCATGTACAGCCGGCGGCGCTTATGTTCCTGCCATGGCAGATATTGCAATTATGGTAAAAAATCAGGCAACTATTTTTTTAGGTGGCCCACCTTTGGTGAAAGCAGCCACAGGTGAGGTGGTCACAGCGCAGGCATTAGGTGGCGCAGAGGTGCATTGTCGAGAATCAGGCGTTGCTGATTATTATGCTGAAGATGAAAAGCAAGCGCTTTTATACGCACGGCGTGCCATTGAAAATTTAAATCGCTACAAACCTGTCTGTCCATCACGCATAGAAAGTTGTGAACCTTATTATGCGACAGAAGAATTAATGGGATTAATTCCTCTGGACACGCACAAGCCTATTGACATCAAAGAGGTGATTGCGCGTATTGTTGATAATTCCCAATTAGATGAATTTAAAGCGCTGTATGGCACCACACTGATTTGTGGTTTTGCCCGTTTATTTGGTTATCTGGTAGGCATTGTGGCGAATAATGGTATTTTATTTGGCGAAAGTGCCCTAAAAGGTACCCATTTTATTGAGCTTTGCGCTAAGCGTGGCATACCTTTAATTTTTCTACAAAACATCACAGGCTTTATGGTTGGCAGCAAATATGAAACTTCAGGCATTGCCAAGCACGGCGCTAAAATGGTGATGGCGGTAGCCAATGCCTGTGTTCCCAAACTGACACTTATCATTGGCGGTAGTTTTGGTGCGGGTAATTATGCCATGTGTGGGCGTGCATATGACCCGCGTTTTATGTGGTGTTGGCCTAATGCTCGTGTAGCGGTGATGGGGGGTGAGCAGGCGGCAAACGTGTTGGCGCAAATCACGCGCGAAAAATATGAAAAGCAACAACGAAGCTGGACGGATGCCGATGATCACACCCTAAAGGCGCGTATTAAAGCGCAATATGATACACAATCGCATGCTTTTTATGCCAGTGCTAGGTTATGGGATGATGGCATTATTGCCCCTAAAGACACGCGCCAAGTGTTAGGATTAAGTTTGTCAGCGGCACTAAACGCACCCATACAATCCACAGATTTTGGTATTTTTCGAATGTAAAAGGACTTAGATGACAGATTTAATTTGCGAACACACCGAATCACTTTCATGCATTACTTTAAATCGTCCAGCCAAACATAATGCGTTTGACGATGCGCTTATTGCCGCACTGACCGACGCCATTAGAGCGGCGAACGAACATCCCGATACGCGAGTGCTTGTTATCAAAGCGCAAGGCCCTAATTTTTCAAGTGGGGCTGATTTGGCGTGGATGAAGCGTATGAGTGCTTTTACCAAAGCACAAAACAAAGCCGATGCTTTGGCATTAGCACACATGATGCAAGCCCTTTTTAATTCAGAGAAACCAACCATCGCCGCCGTTCAAGGGCTAACTATTGGGGGTGGGGTAGGTTTGGTAGCGGCTTGTGATCTGGCTTTTGCAAGCATGGATGCTTGTTTTTGTTTTTCTGAAGTGAAACTTGGTTTAATTCCGGCTGTTATTAGCCCTTATATCATGCATGCCTTAGGCGCACGTGAGGCCAAAAGATGGTTTTTAACCGCTGAAAAATTTAATGCAGTCAAAGCAAAAAGTCTGGGCTTAGTTCACGAAGTTGTCCATGAAGATGTGCTAGCTTATGCGTTAGAGCAGGCCACCCAACTGGCAAAATTACCCATCCATGCGCTCAAAGCGTGTAAGTCGTTGGTTAACGAGCTAAATCCTTTGATGATAACGCCTGAAGTACTTGAAAAAACGGCAACAAGCATTGCTAAGCAGCGTGTTTCAAGTGAAGCGCAGGCAGCATTACAAGCTTTTCTAACTAAATCATCCACACGAGGTGTTTGAGCGATGTTTCGCAGACTATTAATTGCCAATCGTGGCGAGATTGCTTGTCGTATTATTCAAACCGCCCAGCGGCTAGGCATACAAACCGTGGCTATTTATTCCTCAGCTGACAGACAAAGCTTGCATGTTGCCAAAGCCGACGAAGCTTATTGGGTGGGTGATGCGCCTTGTGGACAAAGTTACTTAAATATCAAAGCCATTATCGAGATTGCCAAAACACATGAAATAGATGCCATCCATCCAGGCTACGGGTTTTTATCCGAAAATGCTGATTTTGCCAGTGCATGTCTTGAAGCTGGCATAGTATTTGTCGGGCCTGCGGTTGCGGCACTTCATTTAATGGCCTCCAAGCAATTGGCCAAGCAACATTTAGAGCATGCTGGTGTGCCTTTAACGCCAGGCTATCACGGTTGCGATCAAACGGATGATCATCTCCTGCAAGAGGCCACCAAAATCGGTTTTCCGGTGTTACTTAAAGCCGCTCATGGTGGGGGCGGTAAAGGCATGCGGCGTGTGGCTGCGGCTCAGGATTTTTTAACAGAATTGGCTGGTGCGCGACGTGAGGCACAAGCCAGTTTTGGTAATGACTTAATGATCATTGAAAAATTAATCATTAACCCGCGCCATATTGAAATACAAATCATGGCCGATAATTTTGGTGAAGTGGTGCATCTTTTTGAGCGTGATTGCTCAGTTCAACGTCGTCATCAGAAAATCATTGAAGAAGCGCCTGCCATAGGCTTAAGTCAAGATATGCGCGCACAATTAACCAAAGCGGCAAAAGATGTCGCGCGCTCTATTGACTATCGTGGTGCTGGAACGGTTGAGTTTTTAGTGCAAGATGAAGCTTGCTATTTTATGGAAATGAACACCCGTCTTCAAGTAGAGCATCCTGTGACTGAAATGATAACCAAACTTGATTTGGTTGAGTGGCAGTTGCGTATTGCTCATAACGAGCCATTGCCACTTATTCAAGAAGATATTGCTTATCAAGGGCATGCTATTGAGTGTCGTATTTGTGCCGAAGACCCGGCATGTCAGTTTATGCCTGCCACCGGTCAAATCACCAGGCTTTACGAGCCACAGGGCCGGCATATTCGCTTGGATACCGGCATTGGCCTTAATAGCACCATAACGCAATATTATGACCCAATGATGGCCAAATTAATTGTTTGGGGTGAAACACGTGAGCAGGCTAGGCGTTATTTACTTCAAGCATTAAAAGATTTTGTTATGATTGGTGTGGCGCATAATCTTGCCTTTCTACAAACCATTATCACTCATCCCTGCTTTATTAAAGCGGCAGTCGGCACAGACTTTTTGAGTCAGATAACCTTTGAGGAGCAGCGTCTTGATTGGTTGGTAAGTTTAATGCTGGTATCGGCCTACGACTATTTAGCAATAAGAGCAGCATTACACGAGCCTTTGCATCAAAGTGGTTGTGGTTGGCAGCTGAATTTACCCGCGTGTTGGTCCAATGATTATCAAATAGAGGATGCTATTGCAGAGGTGACAATAAAACCTATCAATGGGCATGAATTTTCTTTTACCTGGCAAGCACAAACATGGCAGCTTGGTACATGGATGCATCAAGATAGGTTAGTGATCGATGATGGGCAGCAGCAATTTAACGCAGTTATTGAAAATCATGAAGATCATTATAGCTTGCATTTAAAAAATTATAGTCAAAAAGTATACAAGGTGGTTGACAGTGGTAACGTTCTTCATGAAGCCACACCCTCATTAATTGCGCCAATGCCAGCCACAGTGGTGGCCATATACAGTTCAATTGGTGCACCTGTTAAAAAAGGTGAGGCCATCATGGCGCTCGAAGCCATGAAAATGGAACATATCATCAGCGCCCCTCAAGATGGCGTTGTTAGTGAGATTTTTTTTGACATAGGCGCTCAGGTGCCTGAAGGAACTATTTTACTCACGCTTACATAAGGGCTTGATAATGAGTTATCCGCCAGAAGTTTTTTTAACAGAAGTCGGGCCGCGGGATGGTTTACAAAATGAGATGACCTTTGTGCCAACGGCTAAAAAAGTAGCGCTCATCAATGCCTTAAGTGCCAGTGGACTACAATTTATTGAAGCGACAAGCTTTGTTTCGGCGCGTGCTATACCCCAACTTGCTGATAGTGAGGCGGTGATTGCCCAGATATCTAAAACTGATAAAGTTAATTTTTCAGCACTTATACCCAATACTCAGGGTATGAGGCGGGCAATAAGTGCAGGTATCCAACATATTGCCCTTTTTACCGCAGCCAGCGACACGTTTAATCAACATAACATTCAGTGCTCTACAGCAGAGAGTATGCTGCGTTTTAAACCCGTGCTTGATCTTGCCAAAAAGCATCACTGTCGTGTGCGTGCTTATATTTCTTGTGCACTTGGTTGTCCTTATGAAGGCAGTATAACGCCGCATAAAGTTCTTAAGGTATGTGAAGACTTACTTAATTTGGGTATTGACCATATATGCTTAGGAGATACCATCGGGGTCGGCACGCCAAAGCAAACCAAAGCATTACTGCAGGCTGTAAGTCAAATTATGCCTTATAAAAACATCGGTGTGCATTTTCATGATACCTATGGCCAGGCCATTGCTAATATTGTGACAGCACTTGAACTTGATGTAAGGCATATTGATAGTGCAGTAGCAGGCTTAGGCGGTTGCCCTTATGCGCGTGGCGCAAGTGGCAATGTGGCAACCGAAGATGTATTGTATTTGATGCATGGTTTAGGTGTGAGAACAGGTGTTGATATCTATCAGGTGGTCCAAGCCGGTCAAATGATTTGTGCGGTCATTGGGCGTAAAAATCAATCAAAAGTGGCCACTGCTTTACTGGCAAATGGGGGATAACACGCTACTATAGGCTTACATTATTTGATGAGATTTTATGATGAATTATGATTTATGGCGCACAGTGTTATTTAGAATGCCTCCTGAGCTTGCTCACTTTGTGGCATTATCAATATTAAAGTATACCCCAGCGCAGTTATTTGCTAAGCCAAAACCAAACCCGATTAAAGCCTTAGGATTAACGTTTCCACACGCCCTAGGGCTTGCCGCAGGCCTTGATAAAAATGGTGATTATATTGAAGCGTTGTACAAATTAGGATTTGCTTTTATCGAAGTGGGTACTGTGACGCCCAAGCCACAAGCAGGTAATCCAAAGCCGCGCCTTTTTCGTGTGGTTGAAGATGAAGCACTTATCAATCAAATGGGTTTTAATAACAAAGGTGTTGATTATTTGGTTGCTAATTTAAAACGTTGGCCTCGCTCTGGCATTATTGGTGTGAACATTGGTAAAAACAAAACCACATCACTTAATCAGGCGGCTGATGATTATGTGTATTGTCTTGAAAAAGTGTACCCTTATGCTTCTTATATTACCCTTAATATTTCCTCACCCAATACGCCTGAACTTCGTCAATTACAACAACCCCATTACTTGAATGCATTATTAACCACGATTACGAAAGCCTGTCAAAAATTAAACGCTAAACATCAGCGTGAATTACCGTTATTAATCAAGGTGTCACCTGATGAAACGCCTGAGACACTCAAGCACTTGAGTGATATCGCGCTAAAAAATGGTATAGCTGGATTGATAGCCACAAATACTACCAATACGCGCCCCTTATCAAGCGCTTCTGCCTCAAAAAGTAAGGCAGGCGGTTTAAGTGGTAAGCCTATAACCGATAAAGCCACGCAGACACTCAAGCTGTTGCATCAGTTGGTTGGCCACGAATTAACGCTTATTGGCGTAGGTGGTATCCATGATGCAGCTTCTGCCTATCAAAAACTTGAAGCTGGTG
>PKDH01000036.1 GCA_002863045.1 Legionella sp. | reverse complement strand
ACTATAAATACTTTGCATCAATTGATCACGTGATAAAACTTGACCATTGTTTTCAAGTAATTTTTGTAACAGTGCAAATTCACGCCTGGGTACATTGACCATCATATCATCCACATAAACAGTATGAGCTGCAGGGTCTAAAACCACATTACGATAATGAAGTGTGGCATCAGCACGCCCCTGAGAGCGGCGAATTAGTGCACGAACCCGAGCGCTTAATTCGACCAAATCAAAAGGCTTGACTAAATAATCATCCGCACCACTATCAAGCCCTTTGACAATATCTTCAATGGAATCTCTTGCAGTTAAAATAATCACAGGTGTGGTGTTTCCTTCTGTACGAATTGATTGCAAAAACGCCAAACCAGATAATTTAGGTAAGCCTAAATCAAGAATAATAAGTTCAAACTTTTCTGATTTAAGCGTAGCACGCGCAATTTCGCCATCTTGTAAGCAATCAACAATATAACCATATTGAGTTAGGCCTGCTTTAACTGCATCGCCTAATAACTCATCATCTTCAACTAAAAGTAGTCGCATTAGTTATCCTTAGTCGGTTTAGCTTCTAGGTTTTTAGATTTCAGCAAAGGCGCTGTGGTTGATAAATGACGACTAACATAAAAAGCTTGTATCATGACAAAAACAACGGTTAATGCACTGCATCCAAACAATTTAAAATGAACCCAAGTGTCTAAGCTAAACGAAAATGCCACCCAAATGTTAAGTGTGCCTAAAAGGATGAAAAAAATTATCCAAGCAATATTTAATTTTCGCCATACTTTATCAGGCAAAGGAAGATTCACTTCCATCATCCGTTGAATAAAAGGTTTTTGATGACTAATAATTGGCCATAGTAAAGCAATGGCGGCGAACCAATAAATGCCTGTAGGTTTCCATTTGATAAATACTGGGTCATGTAAAACCAGCGTGGCACTACCTAAAATAAAAATACTGGCAAAACTTATCAAATGCCATTTTTCAAATGCGCCATGGATTAAGCGATGAATCACAACTTGCAATAAAGACGCTAGCATCGCAAGTGCTGTGGCGACATAAATGCCGAAAAATTTATAAGCTATAAAAAATACGACCACAGGTAGGAAATCGAATAAAAAATTCATATAAAATTAGATGCTTAGTGATTTATTTTTAAAGTATAACATATGCCACACTTTCAGGCTTAGCTCGAAAAAATGCACAAACGCTGCTTTTAATCAAGCCAATAAAATTTTCTGACCTGGTTTGATGATATGAGATTGAAGGTGGGGGTTAAGTTTTTTTAATGAGGCTAAAGTCATTTGATGCGCTTTAGCAATACAACTTAAGCTATCACCTAATTTAACCACATGATAAGCCGTTTTTTTTATAGGATGAGCATGTTGTTGGATGTTTTTTTTAAAACAAGAAAGTTTGTGAGCAGGAATTAATAAGCGATGAGGCTCGTAGGGCGGCATTTTTTTCTTTTTATAACCTGGGTTTAAATGCACCAGTTCTTTTATGGGCGTATCAATTAGTTTGGCAGCATCTTGCAAGCTTATTTGTTCTGCAGTTTCGACCACTTCGAAATATGGTTTATAGGGAATATAAGGTAGCTTGACGTGATAATAGTCAGGATATTTGATGATTTGCGCAAGTGCAAGCAAGCGCGGAATATAGCGTTTTGTTTCTGTTGGCAAAGGTAACGTCCAAAAATTAACACTTTGAAAAGCGCGGCCTTTGGGCATACTTTTTATAACATTGCCTCGTCCTGCGTCATAAGCGGCAATGGTATATAACCAGTTGCCGTTAAATCCTTTATTTAGATAAGCTAAATAGGTTAAAGCTGCATCGGTAGAAGGCCTAATGCTAAGGCGTGGGTCAACCCAGGGGTCTGGCATTAAACCTAATTCTCGGCCGGTTAGGGGCATCAATTGCCATAATCCTGCTGCACCTTTTTGGGAAGATACCAAAGGATTGAACATACTTTCTAACATGGGCAGTAAAGCAAGCTCACCTGGCAGATGCCTTTTCTTGATTTCTTCAATGATGTGATAAATATAGGGCCGCGCTTCAATTAATTTACGAATATACCTAGGGTGGTTAATTAACCAAGTGATTTGCTGTTTAACTTCAGGCTGGTGCGTATGATGGTCAAGCGTTAATTCTTTACTCAACACCCTCCACGCTGAGGGTTGATGTGTATCCTCGGCGTAAAGTGTTGAGACAGTTAAAGATAATAAAACAGCAAAAGCAATCAATTTCAAGCATAAACCTACTGGCTTATAAAATGGCTTGCTAGTTTACTGTAATTAGCTTTAATAAGAAAGCAGGAAAATAAAGTGACATTTTGATTTAAAAATTATCTTTTTGTTGCCGTAAATGTTTTAAAGTTAAAAGTGCTTTGGTTTCAGAGGGTAGCTCAGCAGAGCATTTGCCTTGTTGAAGATGGGCATAATGGGTGCGTAGAAAAGGGTTGACTTTTTTTTCTATGGCAAGCGTTGATGGTAGTGAACACCTTAAAGGTGATTGCATCAGTGCTTGATAGTAGGCATGTACATCGTCGTTTTCAGGCTCAATTGTTTGCGCAAAACGCAAGTTTTGACGAGTATATTCATGCGCACAAAAAATCTGGGTATTATCAGGAAGCTTACGGATAAGTTCAAGGGATGCGAATAATTGCAGAGCCGTGCCATCAAAAATACGCCCACAACCGGCTGAAAAAAGTGTATCACCGCAAAAAAGCCATGCTTTATTGGGTTCAAAAAAACTAATATGAGTAGCTGTATGTCCTGGTGTATGAAGCACACTAAATTTTAGTGAATGAAACTCGATGGGTGCGTTATCATCATCGAGATAATAAGACTTAGGTAAACGATGGTCTTTAGGGCCACAAACTCGAACTTCGGGATAAAGCTTAATAAGTTTTTCAATACCACCACTGTGGTCGGCATGATGGTGAGTGAGCAAAATTAATTCAAGTTTAAGCTGGTGAACAGTCAAATAATCAATGACAGGTCTTGCATCGCCAGGATCAACACAAAAAGTACTGCGATTATCAAGCGCTCCAAGCCAAATATAATTGTCTTCAAAAGCTTTAATAGGCGTTATCATTCATGCTCACTTGTTTTAATCATATAATCACCGTCCGGATAGATGAACTGTTTAAGTGCTTTTAATAAACGCGCCATTTGTTCGGCCAGTAAAAAAGGCGGGTTAATCACCCAAAGTCCGCATCCTGTCATGCCTTCTACTTTAGATAATAGTTTAAATTCAAGGTTAAGGTAGGATGGTGCTGAAAGTTTATGTAACTTTTGCAGCAAAGTATTCTGCTTATTACTGGGTGTAATGGGGTACCAAATACAATAAATGCCTTGCGCAAAACGATTTAATGCGGAGGCAATAAGCTTAGGTAGTAGGGCGTACTCTTGTTTAATTTCAAAAGATGGATCAATAAAGATTAGTCCTCTTTTCTCTTTAGGTGGTAGCAGGCTTGTTAAAAGTGCTAAACCATTTGTGTGTGTGATAAAAACCTTTTTTCCCAAACGTGGTAAGCGATTTAAATGCTCAAATTCTTGAGGGTGCAATTCAGCTAAACTAAGCCTGTCAATATTGCGCAACGCGTGTAGTGCGATACATGGTGAGCCTGGATAAAATTTTAATATGCCATCAGGATTTAAAGTGTTTAGTAAGGATATATAAGAGGCAAAATCATCAGGTAAATCAAAGCGGTGCTTCCAAAGCTGCATGACCCCTTCATCAAATTCACGATTTTTGACCGCCAGAGTATCATGCAAGTTATAAAGACCTCGACCGGCATGGGTATCTAAATAAAAGAGTGGTTTATTTTTTTTGCATTGATAATTTAAAATATTCAATAAAACCAGATGTTTGATCACATCGGCAAAATTGCCGGCGTGATAAGCGTGTTGATAACTAAGCATGATGAGAATATAAGTGAATATTTTTATTAAAATTGAGTGTTCTTACAAGCTAGTATAAGATAACTCAATTGGTACCGAGGGTGGGAATCGAACCCACACGGTGTCACCACCACCGGATTTTGAATCCGGCGCGTCTACCAGTTCCGCCACCCCGGCAAAAGAGTGGTGAGTATAGCAAATACTTGGGTTTAAACAAGTTTAATTTTTAATTTTAAGGCAAAATACATGAATAAAATCCTGCTAACCCTAATTATTGGTTTGTATGCATTAACTGCACAGGCGACAACTTGCCCAAATCCACTCACTTCTTCTTTAAAGTGGGGGGAAATTCCTAAACCCTGGGTGCTTAATCCTTTTTCATCCACCCCCCAAGGCTCCCCACAAACTATTTTTAAACAAGCACACATTTTGCAAGCGCGCTACGGCCAAGGTATTGTATGCACCTATCAATTTCCTTTAGGCGAATATTCAATATGGCAACAGGTAAAAGTTAAATTACCTGCTGCAGGTGATTACCGTTGGATTGCAACTTATATGGGTTTTATTTGTAATGATTCACGCGATATTTGTCAGTTTTATACAGTTTAAACCTCAAATTTAGCGTGTTTGTTCTGTGATGTTTATCATCATTTGTAACGCTTTTTTCGCGTTTTCAATTAAATAAACTTGGTCTTTGGGTTCAAGGCGTTGGCGCAAGCCGGTAAACTCATTGACCATGTCGCCGGCTTTGACTTCGTTATAAAGCATGGGTTTACCTTGGCGCAATAAGTCAACCAAAGCTACCAAATGAGGTGGGTCATTTCTTGACATAGTCGCACATCCGCATCCAACGCTACCAGCTTTTACAGGCGCTTCGGCAAGATTGACAACACTGATACCTAATGCTTGGCAATGTTGTTTGAGATTTTCTACCATATGATTTTCAGTTCCAATGGCATACTTTTTAGTGCCGGCAGTATCTTGGGTCACATAATCCCAAATAAAAGCAGTCGAGCCGGAAAAGCGCGCGCTACGAATCACTTCATTACGGCATTCAGGATGCACAATGGTTACATATCCTTGATTGTGCCAATATTCACACATATCTGCTTGATAATGGGTATGTACCGCACAAAAGCTTGAAAATAAGATAAGTTCAGCTTCATCAAACTGTTTAAGCGTTGCAGCATTTTGATTTGCTAAAGAATATTGCGCGCCGGCACTGCCTCCTGGCCAGTAAGCAATATTTTTAATGCCCAGCCAATAGGCCACATTTTCACCCATGTGTTGGTCAGGGATAAATAATATTTTTTTATTTTGAGCGCGCGCCCACTGAAAAATTTGCTTAACATTAGAACTTGTACAAACCGCGCCTCCTTGCGCACCGGTCATGGCTTTAAGGCGCCCAGAAGTATTCATATAGCAAACAGGTAAAATATTTTCGGCGCCGAAACGTGCATTCAAATCTTCAAAAGCCGGTTCTACCATAAAATCTTTGGCCATCATCTCCATGGTGCAACCTGACTTGGGATTGGTAATAAACACCTGCTGATGGGGTTGCGCTAATATACTAATCGATTCGGCCATAAAATGAACCGCTGATTCAATAATAACTGATTTTTGTGGATTATTAGCTGCCATTAAGGCCAGTTGATAAGAGTCACCAATTTGGCCTTGGAATTGTTCAACTAAGCGCACGATGTCGCCGCCCATATAGTAATGGGCAAGCAATAGTAATTGGTTATCAAAGTGTTTAAAGGCTTGCTGCATATAGGGTGTCATCCATTTCAAAATAGTGGTGAGCTTTCTATCAGGCAGCGCTAGATACTCCTCTGCATAAGGAATAAATTCAGGTTGATACCAATCGAGCGGATAATCACTTTGACAAATACTCATCGAAGGCGTGATAAACATCTGTGAAGCTTGTGGTTGGTAAGCTGTGGTTTGATTAAACATAAAAGACCTCTAGGCAAATAAGTCGTGTGAGAGCGTTTGTCTTGAGATGCTCTCGCGAATAAAAGGGTATTTTTGCGGAAAATCTTCGCGGTAATGCCCGCCTCGTGATTCACACCGTACAAGAGCTGCTTGCACAATTAACTCAGCATTTAAAACGATGTTACGCAACTCAATATAATCTTGGGTAATACAATGTGATTTATAATATTCTTCAATAATTTTTTTACGTTGAGTGATAAGTTGTAGCACATCTTCTAAGCCTGCTTGGGTACGCACAATGCCCGCATAAGAGGTCATCTCACCACGCAACCCTAACCAATGAGCATTAATTTGACTAGCACGTCTGGCATTAATTTCGCTAGGAGAATTCCAGTTGGCGATAAAAAGCTTATCTTTATGAGGCATATTAAGCTCTTTTAAGGAGCTATGTGCTGCACTTTTTGCCATAACCAAGGCCTCTAATAACGAGTTACTTGCTAGACGATTGGCGCCGTGTAAGCCTGTGAAGGCCACCTCGCCTATGGCATATAAACGTTTTAAATCAGTGCGGCCATGTAAATCAGTTAAAACGCCGCCACATTGATAATGAGCCGCAGGTACCACTGGAATCATGTCTTGTTCCATTTGAATGCCAACTGACTGTAAAGTGGCATAGATTTGCGGAAAACGTTTTTGTAAAAAGGCTTTAGGTTGATGGGTAATATCTAAGTGTACATAACCATAGCCGCTTGATTCTATTTCATTAAAAATAGCACGCGAAACCACGTCCCGTGTGGCAAGTTCTAATTGTTCGGGTGCGTAACGGGTCATGAAGCGCGTGCCGGTTTCAGCATTTTTTAACAAACCACCTTCACCTCTAACCGCCTCTGAAATTAAAAAATTATTTAACGTTGGGTGATGTAAAAGAGTTGGGTGAAATTGATAAAATTCTAGATTACCCACGCGGGCGCCCGCCCGATACGCCATTGCTAAGCCGTCCCCTGTGGCAATCATGGGGTTGCTGGTAAAGCGATACGTTTTACCAGCACCACCAGTGGCAAGCACCACCGCGCGTGCGATAAAAGTGTGGATAAGTAGGCTTTTATTATCGAGTATGTAAGCACCTACCACTTCACCTTGATTGGTCATGACATGGGGGTGATAGTGGGTAATTAGATTAACTGCAGTATGATGCTCAAACAAAGTTATTTGTGTACATTGCTTGATATGTTTTAATAATGCCGTAGTAACGGTTAATCCTGTCGCATCCCCTGTATTAAAAATCCGCCGATGTGAATGGCCTCCTTCACGAGCTAACTCAGGTTCACCTTGCAGATTTTGGGCAAAACAGATGGCATAATCACTCAAATCTGCAATCGCCTCAGAACCATGTTGAACAATGTATTTAACCGATTTGTAATGACACAAGCCATCACCAGCTAAAAGGGTATCTTCGATATGAGCTTGCAGGGAATCTTCAAGTGTTGTAACTGCTGCAATACCACCTTGAGCGTAACGTGTATTACATTCGTCTAGAGAGGCTTTACTAATTAAAGCAATGCGTATATCGGTTTTAAGTTTGACTAACTGCAGACAATAATGGAGCCCTGCTAAGCCACTCCCAATAACCAGCACATCAAACTCTTTGGTTTGACCCTGCTGTGACAATTGTTGATTCATGAAAAAACCTTTACAAGCAAACTGGCAAGCCCCGTATAGTTTGAGGGGGCGAGTTTTAATAGGGCGTCTTTAGCAGGCTTTGGAATATCTAATTCATGTATAAAACGAGTTAAAGCTAGTTTATCAATGCTCTGGCCACGGGTAAAATCTTTCAATTGCTCATAAGCATTAGTCATACCATGGCGGCGCATCACGGTTTGAATGGCTTCAGCCAATACTCCCCAATTAGCTTCTAAATCAGCATAAAGCGCATCGTGGTTGATATGTAATTTACTGTTTCCTTTGGCAATAGCTTGATAAGCAATCAGGGCATAAGCAAAACCTGAGCCTAAATTTCGTAAAACGGTTGAATCTGATAAATCACGCTGCATACGTGATTGTGTCAGCTTACTGGCAAAATGATGTAACAAGGCATTCGCCAGGCCTAGATTACCTTCAGCATTTTCAAAATCAATTGGGTTAATTTTATGCGGCATGGTCGAGGAGCCTACCTCGTTAGCTATTGCTTTTTGCTTGAAGTAATTAAGCGAGATATAAGTCCAAATATCTTGGGTATAGTCAAGTAGAATATGATTGATGCGCATCATAATGTGACAGACCTCAGCAATGCCATCATGTGGCTCAATTTGAGTAGTATATGCACTAAATGATAAGCCTAAATCACTGACGAAACGCGCACAATGCTGCCGCCAGTTCACCTCAGGATAAGCCACCACATGGGCATTGTAATTACCCACGGCACCATTAAACTTACCAGGAATTAAAACCTCGGCTAATTGCTGTTGAGGGCGCTTTAAACGTGAGACGAAATTAATCAGCTCTTTGCCCATGGTCGTGGGTGTAGCTGGTTGCCCATGTGTGCGGCTTAGCATGGCCACATCGGCATGTTGTTTGCCTAGTAGAGTAATACCGCCAATAATTTCCGCTAAAGTGGGTTGAATGACTTGTGCGATGGCCTCTTTCATCATCAAAGCATAGGCTAGGTTATTAATATCTTCAGATGTGCAGGCAAAATGGACAAATTCACAGGATTGTTTAAGTTCATCATGTTGGCTTATTTTATGTTTTAGATAATACTCAACCGCTTTGACATCATGGTTGGTTGTTTTTTCAAGAGCTTTGACTTCAAGCGCCTCTTCTTCGTTAAATTCAGTTAATAAGGCCTCTAAAAATTGATAAGCTTTGGCACTAAATTTGGGTATTTCAGGTAAATCAGGGTTATGACTTAATGATTTAAACCACGCAATTTCAACGGTCAACCGATAATAAATTAAAGCATATTCACTAAAATAAGCATTTAAACTCTGAGTTTTCTTATGATAGCGCCCATCGATGGGTGAAATAGCATTGAGTGTGGATAAAGTCATGTACGTCATACCTAAAATAATAAAGCATGTATGATATTAAATCACGCTCTTGATGGGAATAACTGAGGTTACAAACTGCATTGTTTGATCATTTTATCTTTATCGGTGATTTTTAAAAATATCAGCCAAAAATAATATTATATATCCAATTTGTAGACCTTATAATCAGATATGCGGTATAGTATGATTTAAATTTATGAAAATTGAGAATATTAGCATGTTTAATTTTCCACCATCAGCTTTTGAAATAGCGATTGAGAATATTGAGCTTAATCAATCTTTAACTGAGAGAGAACTTCAAGCGTTTATCGAGCAAAAATTAAGTGAATGGATGGAAGATAAAGCAATAAATGCTATTAAAGAACATTTAGCAGGTAATTATACTGCCATGCGGCATCTTGTTGAATTGCTGAGCTATGTGGACGAATATTGGCCAACTTTAAATGATAGCCAAAAACAAGCGATTGCCAGCAAAATTGCTGAAAGAGTCGTGCATTGTACGCCTGGTTTTCATAACGGTATGTTTGAAGTGGTCAAGCTTTTAAGTCGAGCTGAAAGCTTACCTTTTTATATTCAGCGCATTCGCGAAGATTTGGTAGAAAAAACTGTTCTTGCTTTGTGGTTTGATGATACTCATCAACGTGAACGAGTTTTTTGTACGGCGCGCTTACAAGGCTACGGTGTTCGCGCTAATACGCATGATGCTTATGTAGGTAATGTGAATGATTTGCGTATTATTCAACAGTTAGAGCAAACATTTAGGCAATACTTCACGCCAGCCTATCTTTTGACAGTACTATTAGATGAAATAGAAGCAACTCTACGTGAGCGGTATGATTATCAAGGACGGCTTGTTACAGGCTATAATGATTACCACTTATATGAACCATGGCGCGATTTTCTACATTGTTTTTTTGCAGTACCTGAAGCGTCACACTTTAGTTATGATGAGCTTTTAATCATGAACGAAGATGTGGTTGAAGATCTTAACTGGTCTTTTGTGGCGCAAAAATTGGCTGAAACGATTGTCACACACTATAGCAATTGGCCTGCAGCAACAAAAGCACAATGTAGGGCATTTATCACGCTAGAAGATTCAGAAGAACGACTTAAAAATTTGACAGACTATTTACCTGGTGATGCGCATGTATTAAGTTTTTATCTACTTTTTGTAAATGAACATCGTCATAACCCTAAACTCCAAAACGCGTTAGGTGCGTGGGTGTTAGGGAAAAATAACGCTTCTTTAAGTGAAATATTTTTAATTAGTATGCCTATTTTAGAATGGGTAGCCTCGTTATCTAATCTTTCAAATGAGCTAGCTCAAAAACTTATAGCTGTATTTAATTATTCTGAGCAAAGCAACAATACCATATTATTTCATGCTCTAGAGCATTATCGAGCCGCAATACCTGCATTATTGCAAATATTGATCAAATTCGATTTAGCCACACAAGCTGATATTTTAATGAACATAGATGACGACGGGTATTCAATTTTTATGAAATCTATCTATCAAAATTCCTCAACCTTACCATTGTTTTTAGAGATACTAAAGAAACTTAAACCAGAAGAGCAAATGGTTTTGTTAGCTCAAATAGATGGTGAGGGTTACTCAGCTTTGATGATAGCTGTATTGGAGGGTGTTGAAACGTTAAAATTATTTGTAGAGATAATAAATAATTTAATACCTGAACAAAGGATAGAATTATTAACGGATAAATCTGGTGATGGCGAATCAGCGTTGATGTTAGCAATGCTTGAAAGCCCTGCAATGGTGCAACCATTCGTAGAGATAATAAATAATCTGACCCCAGAAGAACAAGTTAAAGTTTTGAATGATAAAAATAACGAAGAACTTTCGGTTTTAATGTTTGCCATGAGTTTGAATTGTGAGGTATTGCAATTATTTAAACCCATTCTAATAAAGCTTAAACCAGCACAGCAAATCGCTCTTTTAACTCAGAAATGTAAAAGTGGTTATTCGGCGTTATTCCTATTACTTATGAATAAAGATAATAATGCTGAATTATTACCTTTATTTTTAAGCATGCTCAATGAATTAAACTCAGAAGTTCAATTAGCCGTTTTAGCTGATAGCGGCAAGAGTAATTATTCACCTCTGATGATAGCTGCATGTTTTAATCATGAAGCCTTACCAATACTTCAACCAATATTCATGCAATTAACACCAGAAGCGCGATTGAATATTTTAACAAAGCAAAATGATAATGGGTATTCAATTTTGATGTTGACCATGATGCATTCACCATCAAATTTTGCGCTAATTTTTGAATTATTAGATTTAGATATGCTTAAACCGATAGAACAGTTTAAACTTTTTTTAGAAAAAAATAGTCATGGTGATTCAATTTTATCTTTAGCACAACACCAGAAAATGGCCGAATTTTCGCAACTTGAAACATTGTTGCTGAATATTGATTATCGATTATTAGCAGAAAATAAGATAGCTGACCAAAATGATAACACATTCAATGTGAGTATGTTAATAAATGATCATCCCTGTGTGTTTTTTAAGATAATTGAAAAAGTTATTCACAATAAAGAACAAGCAGAATCTTTTCGCGATGATTTAATGACTGCCGCAAGCTTTATAAAAAATGCCGCAGAGGAATTATCCGCCAAATCACAATTAATTTTATATATTTTAAATATCAAATCTGAGCAAAGGCGTTTAAGTTTTTTTGGATATAGTAAAGAAGCTAAATATGAAGCGGCGTGTGTATTGTTAAAAGTAATAAACAATAGAAAATCAGCCTCATTGTTAGCACAAGAGCCATATCGAAAGCCACTATCACAAGGCCGTTTAGGCGTTTTATACCAAACGCTACGATCAGATATTGGTGAAGAAGAAATGAGTGATGATAAAAAAATGAGTATTAACTAGCTGATTAATAGGAGATCTTATGGAACATTGTCCCTTTTGCGGTGAATTAGCTGAACATAATGATTATTCAGAATGTGACCGGTTTAGAGCAACTTACTGACGCTGAATATCAAGTTTTTATGCATGATTTACAACAAGCGGCGCATGCTATTTATGATGCTTTAACACCTGCTTTGATAAATTACGCCTCACTTGGCAATGTTATTCCACACTTGCATTTCCATATCATTCCACGTTATGAACAAGATGTACGTTTTGGTAAGCCTATTTGGACAACGGATGAAAAAGATATGGTAGAACACTTTTTAACAGCGGATGAATGGGTAAAATTAAAACAGCGATTAATGCAAGCACTTTTAGCTTGATTATAAAATTCTTATGACAACTAAAAAACCAACGCCTGCTCACATTATGTTAGAGCATTATTTGGAAGGCTTTAGGCAATCTACAGATACAAGCTGCGGGCCTGCATCGGTTATTTTAGCCGCAATTGGTTTAGGCTTAGATTATTGTCAAGAAAATTGTTGGCAAGCTGAATGTTTTGCTCAATGGTTACCGGTACACGATTTTCATAAAAGAGGCATGGCTTTACATGAGCTTGGATTTTTATCAGAAATTATTTTTGCTCGTCAGTTAGAAGTGCGATATCAACGTGCTTATCCGGCAAACGATGCTGTGTTTAAAGACGACATACAAAGAGCTACTAAAGAACAGCAAGCCGTAGTCGTGGTGAATTTTTTGCAAGATGATTTTGTTGATATTAATTCCAAGGCAAAAGATGGCAGCCCGCATTACTCGCCTGTTATGAACAGCACATCATCTCACATACTTGTTGCTGATGTGGATTTTAACATTACTTATCCCTACTGGGTTCATATCGAGGATATGTTCAATTCTATGGCCAAAATAAATCCGGCATATAATTTGCCACGCGGTTGGTTGGTGTTAAGAAAGGTGCTTTAACTTAAGCTTAATGCAAGAGGATATCATTCGATGAGTACTCTTTTTAAGCAAGATCAAACTCGAAATCAAAATCTTCATAAATTGTGTAATCTCTTGTCACAGTATCCAAATGATGACGTTCGTTTTTTTCTTGGTGTAATTTTATCGCTTCTCTAAAGATAAAAGAGGTTTCTTCGTGGTCATAATTCTCAATAAAACTTGAACCGTTTCTAACTAAAAAAAACTGTGTCATAACAAAAAAAGCTGCTGCACTGGTGTAGGGAAGCACGCTTTTGTCATTTGTCAAAAACTGACTCTCTTGTTCTAAAAAATTAATCATAAAACGATTATCTTTTGGTAACTTTGAACAAATCAAATGAATGACACTTAAGTTATTTTGTTTAAGAATATATTCCCATGGAAAACTTGGACTAGTAGTTTTGGTAAATTCTTCTAATGACTGTGGAAATAAGGTGATTAATCGTTTAATCATGGTTAACTGACTATATTTACATGCATAATACAAAGGTGTCCAACCATATGCGCATACATGATCTAAAGGCATCCAAAGTCCTGTAGCTGCAATATATAGTTGATGGATGTCCTCACCTAATAAATCAATGATAATATTTAAACATTCTATTGAACCTGATTTGGCGACTTCATGCAGAATCGTCCTTCCTTTTGTGGTTTTAAAGTGCAAAATAGCAGATTTTGCTTTAACACCCATGGTTTGAATACATTTCTTTAAATTTTTGGCATCGCCATGTCGAGCCAGTGTTTGAAGCGACGAGTTTTCTGATGTTATTATTCGTGCAAGTTGAAAATAGCAATTTACAAGATCATCTGATTCAAAGTCTTTATAGAAACGTCTGTATTTACCAGGCGGATGTTGTAAATAATCCAAAGCTGTACAACCCACAATGTCGACTAAGTTTGATTGATACTCCCAACAATCATACTCGATGAGTCGCTTTTTGATTAATTCAAAGCAGTGATAATTTCTTGTCTCTGCCGCGGCAGTTAAGATGGTCCAATTATATCGATGTACAAATAAGCAAGCCTCTTTAGCGCCTGGCTTATCTAACAGTATGGCCAAAATTTCTGCTTTAAACTCACCCTGCCCTAAGTTTTTGTCAAAGATAATTGTCCATAAATCTAGCGGAGCAATTTTGTCTAATTTTAAAGCAATAGAGCGTACAAAAAAGTAATACTCCGTATAATGTGGAAATTCACTTAACGGATATTTAGCCGATATATCGGGCCCCATCTTTGCTTGAAATACCGCTTTACGAATATCTGTCGCATTAATTTCACGAAAAAATAATAAGTTTTTAATATGGGGTAAGGTTGTCTCGAGCTGAAGCATTAATTTTTGTATCCAAATACATTGTTATGAAAATCTGTTCGTCATCCTTGAAGTATTGGTGGAGTCAGTCTTTGGACGGTGGTCTGTGTTGGCAGTGATTAATGTTTGTAGGGTAGCAGCTGATAAAAAACGTGTTTTATAAGCGAGATGATCAATATTCATTATTTGATCAAAGTAATGCATAAATTGGGTTTTATTATCAAGTTTAACTGTTTCGATGATATGGTGACGGTTGTAGAACAGTGTTTGAGTATGTTCATCAAAGATATAGGCATTTTCATAAGCTTGCAGCATCTTATCAAGACAATCTTGTTCTTCAGGAGTTACTCTTATAATTTGACATACAGGTGCTACTTCTTGTGAAAGAGTGTAACCATAAATATGGCGTATAGGGTCATAGAAAGTGTCTTGGTATTCTTGGTCTTTTTTATTATTTTTAACATTTTTTAAGTTTGATATAGGCAGCTCTCGGCGCGGTATAAATTCTAAAGAGTTTTGCGATGATTTAAGTGGATGACCAAATATACGGTTACGATTAAACATAGTTTTCCTGCTCATTTTTATGAAGTTGTTAAATTAATGCGTACCACACGTTTTTGCAGTAATGTTGGTAAAATCGCTAAATGAGATGCCGTTAAAGCGATGTTTGATTGGTCTAATTGTACCAAAGTAGCAATTTCATCAGCATTAGAAAAAGTATGGTTTAAAAAACTGCGGTTAAAGGTTACCTGTAAACCTGCATCAGTATGTTGCATAGCCATTACAGTAGGAGACAAGGCTAATTCAATTGGTTGCTCACATAAAATTGGTTGAAGTTCATTAAACCAAACTTGCGCGCATTGCATAGAAACGGCATGTTTTTGAGCAGTTGTTATTTGGGTAATTTCTTGTTGATTCAAATAAGTGTCAACAATCAAGGTGTTATCTGTTTGGGCAAATGTAAAGCTCATATCAAGATAGAAACGCACTAAACCTGCAAGCGCTTGAGATTCAGGTAAGTGGTGATATGACGTTAGTGGTAACGCTGAATCTGCGGTGTATATCACCATGTTTTGGCGGATATAACAGTTTTTTTTAGTAATATGCGCATCATCTTCGACAAAGTAATATGACTTGGTGGTGTCAGGTACAGGTTTATAGCCACATTGTCGATACAACGCTTTTATTTTTTGACTAAAAAAATGACTAACTTTTTTTAAACAAAGAGGCTTTTCAATATCTTGGATGGTTTCTTGACACAATATAAGTCGTGGGCGCCAAGACAAAGCATAAGGGTTATCGCAAGCCAGCCAATGCATCGCTGCTTTAAGCCAATAATTGAGCGCAGCTTCAATATTTTTTGACGCTTCAAATAAGCTGCCCAAATTCATTGCGTAATAAATATGGTCACTTGTACTAAAACCACCATGACCAATTTCTTGATAAGCTTGCTGATAATAATGCAAAGACTGGGTATATTCTTTGGTTTTTTTATATAAACGCGCGATATTAATAAAATTAACGTAACGCAGGCCGGTGGTTTGAATATGATGAGTAGCTATGTAATCTTTAATTTTAAACTCAAGTTGAAAAGCAACATCGGTGTGACCTTGTAAAACTGAAAAAAGGGCGTACAAATTCAATCTATATAAAGAAGACTCATCGGTAATGGCCGTATCTTGATTGATTTGACACTGTGCAAAAAAATCAGATGCTTTGGTTAGATGGCGACTTAGTGTTGCTGAATAAGCCGCAAGAAAATACAGCGTGGTTTTTTCATCAAGGGTTAAGGGGTTTAAATCAGGAAACGCCATATGAGCAACGGTATCGTATTGATGAGAAAAAAATCGCATCATCAGCAAATGCAAAAATAGATGAGCTTTAAAGTAAGGGGTGCTAGCTCGAGTTAAAGCTTGATTTAACTGATAACAAGCATGCTCAGGCACACCTGCTTTCAAGCACATCCAAGCATAGCCGATGGTGATGTTAGGGTGCGACAAAATATCGCTAAATCCGACTTGCTTAAGACAAGCAAAACTTCTTTTTTCAGCATCATTTAGCGCGGCTACATACAAATTTTTATGTAAAAAGTCATGTTCAAAATAAAGCGAGGTGTGGGCATGCTCAAGTAAGCAAGCAGTTGCTTTAATAAGTGAAGATTGATTATCTGGATGCACTAAAAAGGTTATTGTTAAACTTAAGCGGCTTGCAAGGTGCAATAAACAATATAAGTTATCTGACGATAAAGGCTGTTTATCAAGAAATACTTTGCAGTCAAGACAAGAAGGTTTGTTATCAACTGAAGATAAAAGCCAATCAATTAATTGTTTTGAGCGCACCGCGGTAGGTTGACCAAGTGATTCTAGATTAACCCAATCATTGGTGCTATCAAGGGCACATAGAGGCTTAAAAGCCTGGGCTATAAAAGCCTCATTGGTAAGATTGAAAAAGGCGGATAAATCAAGTGCCACTTGATAAGGACACAAGAAAGAATTGGTTAAATTAGTGATAAACATCATGTAGGGTAGGTATATTCCATCAAATTAAAAAAAAATTGTTGCGCTTTAAAAACCACGCAACAAAGTAAATTTAAAGCACTAAACCACAAAATTTTACTTTAAAATGACTGTGCTTGTTCAAGCATCATCAGTTTCTGATGTGGCAGCGGTACAGCAACAGCAGCAAGAAGATAAGGCGGGTTCAAAATTTTCGTTGCTATCGAAAATTACATCACAAGCAAGGTCAGACATTTGATTGAGATTATCCATTAAAGTACGCTCCTTGTTGGTAAATTAAATAGGGAAACTATAGTTTAGACCTAAATTTAAATTCAAATCGCCGTTGCTAAATTTATTATTAAGGGGAATTTGATAAGCTGCGTTGAATTTCACACCAAAATTATTGTCAAAACGATACATCACAAATGCTTCAACTAACGGGTCAATGCGTGTACGACCTTGAACTGATTGCGAAGGGGGATTATTAGGCGCGAGTGTTACATACATGTTGCCATCGTTTACATTTTCGAAAATAGCGCCAGCACCTAGACCAAAACTCATAGCGTTAAAATCACCAAATACTTTATCAATGGATAAAGAAAAGTGTACAGGTGATAATTTTTGTCTAGTGCCTGCGGCTAGATTGGCTTTAGATTCGCTGGCAAACATATCAAGTCTGGTATTGATAAGCCAGTTAGTTGGGAAGTATATCGAAGAACCAATATAACCGCCCCAAAAATTATTAGGATAAAAACGCGCGGGATCAATTGCGACCCCACTTGGAAAAGCGGGCGTAATGGTTTCAGGAAAAGTGGCGCTGTTGGTATAAAAACTATGGGAATAAGCTGCACCAGCTTCAAGTAACAACAAGCGCTCAGGTAGATTAATCTCTCCCATAGTGCCAGCAAATGAAGTAGCGCTCGCAAGTACTGCTATTAAAGCGCTGGTTTTAGTTAAATTCATACATTCTCCTTTTGAACTATTAACAGTAATCCTTTATTTAAAAGTTGTTAGTCGTTATGGTGCCAAACACCCACAAAACATTGAGCCTATCCTTTTTGTCTTGTCTTGTAAATTAAGGAAAAGGGATTTTACCTAAAAAAGCATTTTCTTTGGTAATACCTAATTTTTTGGCATAAGTATTATCAATGTTAAGCGCATCGTTTAAAGCCATATGAGCAAAAAAATCAGGACTTAACACTTTGGTGTGATGTAACTTGGTAGACTCATCAAAAAAGTGGTAATAAAAAATATCAGAAGATAAATTTTTAAGTTCGGCTATAACCTCATCATAATGGTACTCTTTGAGATTTTCTATTTGTGCCCAGGTGTTTATATCGTAAATACTTGCTGTAGCGTTGTTTAAAAAAGGAATGGTTTCTTTGATATTTAGTCGATTGCATTGTTGGAAAGCTAAGTGGTAACCTGCTCCGGCTTTATTTTCTAACCCTACAAAAGACTCGGTATTATATAAAAACGAATAGCATTGATATAACTCTTCTAGAGCTGAACTTAACGCTTCTGCTAGGGTTAAACCACTGCTGGAGCCAATGGAATATTGCACTCTATCGTTTTGGCAATCGGCAAAATAAAAGATGATAACTGTATGCGCTGGAAGAAGGTTGCCGTTTTGGACAATAACCAACTCGCCATTATCAAGCAGTGTTTCCACAAGCTTTTTATAAGGCGTCATATGACTAAGCAAGGCAGGGTTAATATTAAATTGATAACTTTTGGATAACCAACTACCAAGTAAAGCTTGGCGTTCAATAAACTCCATCAATGAGTTATAAAGTGCTGCTTGTTTTTGACTATGACAAGCAGCGCCACAGCTATCGCTAAAATAGATAAACAGTTTATCGGCGGTTTTGCCATTAAGTGCAATGGCATTGTAGAAATAATCCCGAGTTTCTTCAGTAAAAAGATTTCGCACTGTGGTGAACGCAAAAGAATGATTTAATAACGTTTGTTTATCAGTAGAAGTCTGACATAAACCCATTAGCTGTTCTTGATGCCTTTCAGGCGTCACCTCACACAATTTTTTATAACAGTGAATAGGCACTTGCATAAACAAGTGATTACGCTCATGAAATTCACCAAACGCCTTTTTTACAAGCTTAAAACCCTTGCCGGTACTACCGCCATAACTTACCAAACCATCAACAATCACAGATTTTGGCGCAAAAAGTAGGCTTTCTCCACATACTTTAAATTTTAAAGGTTGATAACATGAAGCATGGTTACTTTTGAAATTTGGCAGATTAGATAAAGCTTTTTCGTTTAATAGCGTCATATTAATCTCCATATCCGAAAAGTTGCATGGTAAGCGGCCAATAAGTGGCATGATCAAGACCAAGCTCATAGGACATTTGTGGTTCACTAAAAGTTGACCATAAAGTGGTTTTTAAGCCATGTTGCTCAGCTTTAAGCGTAGCTTGCTGGTACATAGAGCCCGCTTCCATCAAAGCTTGGCGATAGCCGCGATAACGGTATTTAAATAAAGCTTTGCCTGCATGGGCTAAATAAAGAAACGCAAAATTAGGCCATTTTTCAGAAGTGTTGCCTAGATAACCATGTAACAATGTTTCAAACAAATGTTGCGCTGACATACGCTCAATTAACTGTAGCTTTTTACTTATAGGCCGAAAGTGATAGCAGCCTGATATATAGCTATTGAACCCTGAAATTTTGTCAGGAAAAATAAAAACCAGCGGTTCTACAGGATATAAACCACCGGCTGAAGGATAGGGACGATGGCCTTGCTTATCGGGTGAAAAACATTCAACAAGCAGGGTTTTCACTTCGCTAAAAGCGATTGTTTGATCCGTAAAAATATGTTGTGAAGGCGCTCGTTGGCTAGGTATCTCAATATCACATGGAATAGTGTGCTTATGAAAAGGTGAGATTTCAGTTTCACTGAATTGGACACGCTGGATTAATTTAGCTGGCGCATTGGTAATTGATACCGGCATATTCGGTAAAAAGGTAATACTTTCGCGACTAAAGGTTTTTAATACATCTTGGTAAACTTGCGCATCAAGCTCGCCCTCAACCAAACTGCCAACAAAAGGTAAGTTCATTTTAACACTCATAAGCTACACCACCTCAACCCTAGAACTTGTATGGGTTTCAAGTTTTAAATCAAATTCAGAAAAAGGAGAGTGAACAGCCGCTTCTTTATGAATGGTAAAATCATTCAAATCTGCCTGCCAAAAACAATTGACTTGATCTATAAAAGTTGGCTTTTGCCAAAAATCCAAATACTGAGATACAAAACGGTACAAGCAATAGGCGATATAGCCACGTTGCGAGCAGTTTAGTAAAGCATCAGGAAAGCATTCGCCATCCTCTTTAAGTAATTCACGATAAAATAATAACCAATTATTTTTGGTAGAAGGTAGATGACCTTTTAAATAAGCTAAAAGATGTTGCAGATTGGAAAAATGCGTCGGCAAGCCGCTTTGTTTAAAATACAAATTATCAATTAAGAGTGTTTGATGCAAAACACCCGCTGTTATCACATACACATCAGGTGCTAGATGTTGATATAACGCTTCAAATTCAGGATTTGAGTAATTATGGCGATAGCACAACACCATGCTTTTTGGGTTGAAAGTAAAATTGTTTAGCTTTTCAGTGGGAAAATAGGCGCTTAGAGTATCTTGTAAAATAGTAGCGACAAATTCGTCATCACTATCAATATAAATTTTAGGAATTTTGGGTTGGTTGAGGGGTTTGAGAACTTGTAATTTTTCAATTAATGCTGTTTTTAAGGCAAGTAATTCTACCTCATGCTGCTCAGCTAAATGGTTTAATTGTGCCTCAGAACATTCGTAATGCTTAAATTCGTTCAGGGCCGCTAGAATATGACTTAATTTTTTACCAGGAATTTTGGCACCCATGGTGGTGGTGATTAAAAAATCATGATCAGTTCGGGCGGTAATTAATTGATAGCGTCGAATGGTATACATGTATCTTCCTTATACATAAATTTAGCGATAACTTAAAATGTTACAGATAATAAGTAAAGTGATTGTTCATATCTCGTGGTTTTGTGTTGGCATGTGGCACAGAATAAAATCCAATTTGATAGATTGACTTATAATCAGCGCCCCTTAATATCTTAAAAAAATAATATTAAGTACGCTGATCAATTTATAGATTTATTATTCGGTTTAGCAAAATTAATATCAAGCCAAACCATAACTTTGTTTACCTTCTGGCATACAGTGCAGCGTGAGTAACGTATGAAAAAATTGAGTAAACTTCTCTTCGGCATCACCTATTAAACACGCTTGGTGTTGACATGTTTGGTGGTAATAACCCTCAATTGCCGCCGGCGAATCAAGGGTAGTCAGGGTTGTATAAAGTTCAGCCCATTGTTGTAATAAAAGTTTTACAAAAGCATCGATAGCATTTTGTAAAAAATTGCGCCAAGCCATGGGGTCATCAAATTGCGCGCTTATAAGCGTTTGCAGCGCTTGCCCTAATTCAAGCTTGACAACCAGTTCATCTAGCGCCTCATTATCAGTGCATGGCTTATCTTCAAACCATGAGGTATACAGCGTTTGCAGCAGGTCAGCTTGATGAATGAATGCTTGGGTTTGCGCAACTTGCGTAAATAATTGGTGCATAAATTGATAACATGCATGCTCATTATTCATTTGGGCAATACGTTGTGGTAAGCAACGTTGCTCGTAAAAATTTCGTTCAACATGTAATGCCGTAATCAAAGCATCAGCTTCTATTTCAGCGCGATCTTTTAGTGTGTTTAGCGCCCTAGCAAAGCTTGCTTTAAGACTTAAATTACTGCTGTAGGTCACTAATTCGTGCATGAGAGCATCATCAGAGGCTAGCATCATGGTATAAGAGCCTGGTTGACCTTGGCGGCCAGCGCGACCGAAGCCTTGCATTTCGACACGATAATTCGCTGGATAAAAGGTATAAATTACCGCCAAACCGCCGTTATCGATACTCTTTTGGGTAAGCACAATATCCGTACCGCGCCCAGCGGTATTGGTGGCGATAAGAATATTGCCAGGGAGCCCCGCACGCGTGATGATGGTATCTTCGTCAAGCTGATGTTTGGCATTAAAGAGCTGGTGCTTTATATCATGCTCAGTTAAATAACAGCTAAACGCTTCTGATGAGGCAACGGTGGCAAATAAACATAAACTTGGCCGGTTTGCTTGTTGTAGAATTTGTAGTTTTTTAAGCAAACTTTCGTAATGCGTTGGTGCATCACACAAGCGAAAAGATTCTTTGATACAACGGCTAGGTTGATGCCTCGGCACATCAAAATGACCAAGCTTATATATCCGGGTTAATTCAGTGCGTGCAGTAGCCTCACCCAGGGTTCCGGTTACACCTAATAAGCGAGGGTAGCGGTTAAAAAAAGCCGGGTGGCTGATAGAGGCAAGCGTTAATGTATCAGGTGTTAGGGTAAGCCCATGTTTTAGGTGTAAAAAGGCGTGGTATTTAGGCCATTGGGAGCCTATTTGTAACCGGCCGGTGTGGGTTTTATCGATGATGACGATGGAATCTTTTTGCACCAAGTAATCGTGATTCTCTTTTAACTGATGCAAGGCATAACGTGCATTATCGAGCAAGGATTGCAGATCGATTGAATGCGCGCGGACATCCTCAAGGATGGTGCGCTCAAAGTCTGTGGCATGTTGCTTTAAATAACTTAGACACGCTTGAAGGTTTATCTCAGCTGAAGCTTGCACAAAATTAAAAATTAATGTGTATAACCAGGGTCGGCTATGCGCACATGCCGTGCTGATACGTGCTGAATTTTGCGCCATATCAATAAGTAAGCTATCAATTTCATCAAGGAGCGCACATTGAGGTTGGCGGATTTTCCCAGCCTTATCGAGCATATTATCAGCCAATCCTAAACCACCCCGCAAATACGCAAATTCAAAATCACTGTTAATGCCATATAAGATATCAGCCGCAACAGTTGGTGCTTTATCACCAATAGCGGCCACACCTAGGCCTAATAAGGCATAAAATGGTTTGAATTTGCGTGCATCCCGCTCAGCCAAAGAAGCACTCACAACATCCACACAAATATTATCTTGAATAGCCAAATAAGCTGCGAGAATGGCGAGAATGGTTGATTTGCCTTCCCCTGTTTTAATTTGCCCGATACGGCCTTTGTATTGGGCGGGTGTATGGATTAAGGCAACGATGGTTAAAAGTTGCGTCCAGTGTGGGTAAAAGCCAAAAACACGGCTATACATGGTTGCAACCAATGCCAGGGTATGCGCTGGATTTTTAAGTGATTTTAGGGTGCTAACTGGTATATGGGCTTGGTTTTGCAGGCGCTCAAGCTCGTTATTTAACGATTCAATAAAAGGCATAAAACCATTTAACTCAAGCATGCCTAAGGGAAATTGCACTTCATCATCTTGGGTTTTTTGATGAAAACGCGTTAAAAGCTCGGCATTAAAAGCCAGCAGCGGTGGTGGTGTAAATACTACATCATATGTATTCCAACACTTGTAATCGAGCAAGGGAATTTTTTTGATCTCAAGGCGTGGGTTAAGCAGTGTTGCAGCGTAAGTCATAAATAAGCTTATCGCTGGATTGCGCTCATGTTGTCGGTTTTTGATGTCATTTATCATACGATAAAACACATACGCCCCACCTGCTTCGCGCATACGCACAGCCATATCAAGAAATGCTTTTGCTTCATCATTGCTGATGCGTTGATAGAAGCTTGTGAGCAAATAGAGCTGCACCAAAGCATGTTTATCGTTTAGGGTGAGCGTTAAATGAGTTGTTAGTTCGGTTAAAAAATTTTCAAAATTAGCGATAATGTTAAGTGGCTGCCATGGACTTAACGCTGGATTTGATAAGCGTGCTGTTTGTGTTTGGGCTTGATGATAAAGCCAAGAGAGGCCTGCCTGTTGTAGCTGAGTAAAATCAGTCATGGTTAAAATTGCTTTGAGCGGTAGCTCGCGATATTTTTCTTTAATAACAGGCAGTACTTTAGGCATGGTAGTGGTTTTAGCTGGCTGCCAAAAAGCAGGTAGATGACGCTTTTTAGCAAGCACTTTGGGCATCATCGAAGGTTTTGGTGCTTTATAAGGTTTGGTTGAAGCTTGGGTATCTAACAGCGTGATAAGGGTTGTAGCATTTAATTCGCGGGCGATATCAGCCGGTCTTTTATCATGTTTATTCGCACCCCAAATATCAGCACCAAATTCGAGCAGCAATATCACGGCTTGTTCATTATTTTGCATGCAAGCTTGAGTAAGCGGTGTTTGGCCATTTTTAGCGGCGATATCAGTGCGGGCTGAATGTTGTAATAAACACGCTAGCAAACGTCCATTATTGCGTAAAATTGCTAAATGGAGAGCCGTGTTGCCGGCATTATCTTGGATGTTCAGTTTGCAATCGGGTTGTTGAATAAGCTGCTCGGCCACATCATCTGAGCCATATAAAATCGCTAAATGTAAAGCTGTGTGGCCTGCTTCATTGCAATGATTTAAATTAACTGGGTGCGCTAAAAGCTCGCCTAATAATACCAAGTGGTTGGCCATTGCTGCACTAAAAAGCAGCGTGCCACCATGAGCGCAGCGCGCATAAAAAGGGTATTGTTGTACAAAGCGCAGCATGTCTAAGCTTTTGCTTAAAACTGCATAATCCATCACGGTTAAATGTTTATTATCTTGATAAGTCAAATCAGCGTTGGCTTTTAACAGGCGCTGCATATTGACTATATTGCCTTGAAAAGCTGCAAGCTGTAATGCACTCACACCGTTAAATAACGCCTGCTGTTTTTTAGAGACACTGGCGGGTTGGTCAACCGCAAAGCCTAACTCTATTAAGTAGTCAATCACCATGCCTTGATTACTTATTGCCGCCAGATGCAAAGCATTAAACCCTTTGTTGTTGAAAACATGTTGGGCATTAGTACCTGTACACAAACGACTGATAACAGACAACGCGTTATGAATCACCGCTTGATGCAGTGGCGTGTTGCCATTAAAGTCGCGCTGCCATACATCGATGCCCATATTAATCAAGGTGAATACAAGGTCATCAAGGCCTGACGCAATAGCATAATGCAACATGCCCCAGCCACGCTCATCAATCACATGAATGTCAGCGGGTATTTGCAATAGTTTATCAATAAGCAGGTGATTTTTTTGGGTGATAGCGAGCATAAGCGGTGTCACGCCATGCAAGTCACTGACATTGGCGTACAGAGTAATATTAAATCTATCGGTGCCCGGAATTTTTCTGATCGGCTGAGTGATTAACTCAAAAGCAAGTGGGTGTGCTTGGCGAATGGCGCTATGTAATAGCGTGGTTTTGAGGTTATAAACCATGGTTTTGCGCAAATGAATTTTTTCATGATGATAAAAATTATCCAGTGCTTTAGCAGCCTTTATTTTATTTTGCCTCAAAGCAATGGTAAATAAATCAACGCCTATCTCATAACCTTCAACCAAACTCACAAAGACTGAGTTGGTATTAAAAAAAGTTGTTACGCTAAAAAAGTGGCCAATTAATTGCGCGGCGACTGCATCACTGTAACGCGTTAACACTTGATAAAGAATATTGCCGCCAATAATTGGCATTTCTAACGTTTTATAACTTTTAGCGTAAAAGGCAAAGATGCGCTCAATGGGTTGGGCGGCTTTGATATTTTTGGCTTCAAGCAAATCACCTAATTGTTCAAGTAAGAGCGTCACTATGGCATAACTTTGCTCAACATCTTCAAGCCAAATATAAATCAGCTCTTTTTTGTTGACATGCAAACGATGAGTTTTTAGTAAGTTAAGATATACATCGTATTGTTTGTTTTGCAGCAAATTGAGTGCCGCTGTGGTTGGTTTTTGCCACCAGCGTTCAGTTGTGTGAACAGGCGGTGCAAGTGCTTGAGTTTTGGCAAATGCCTTATGCCAAACGGTTTGTAGTGCTTTATTGGGATAAAGTTCGTTAAAATTGTTGTAATAGGTTGGCCACAATGAAACAGGTACGTGCTTAAACAGCACTTTAAGCATGGGGGCGTTTTGTTGTTTTAAAGCTAATTCAAATGGGGTCAGCGCATTATGATAAAAATTTGTACCAGTAAAAATTGTGAAAACGGGTGCTAAATTTAAATCTGAATTTAATAAATACGTTAAAGCCTGTTTGTTGTGATAGCGCACCGCATTTAAAAATAAAGCGGCAAAGTTAGGGTGCAATTTATGGCGATAATGATTAAAACAGACCGTAAAAATCGCCTGTTGATGGTATTGAATGGCCATTAAAGCAAAATAAAAGCAGGTATTTTCATCATACCCAACGCTTGCGATGATATTTTCTATTTGCTTGAGGTTACCCTGGCGTATCAGCGTCTTGTATTTTTCAGGATATATAAAACGAACTAATTTTTTGGAGCGTGTGCGGTCGTATTCATAACGCACATAAGGCCAAAGAACCTCGCCTGCCTCTAACGCGTGGCGCGTTAATATTTTACCTGATTGTGAGGCAAATTCGAGTTGTGCTTTTTCAGCGCGTTTTTTAAACATATAGTAAAGCTCAAAATGCAGGGCATTGGCGGCCACCTCAGCAATGGTTTGGTCGTCATAGCGCGTCTCAAGCAGATAAGGTAAGCGGTCTAAGAGGCTAGTGGCTAACGTTAAATTACCATGCTGAATAACTTGATAAAAATAAGCTTTAATCGGTTCATCATATTGTTCACGCAAATGCGTATTAGATAGATGGCTTACTGAATCAAATAAGCGCGCACTGATAGCGGGCATGTTGTAGCGATAACATAAAGCAATCAAATAACGCTTATCCCGACTTTGGTCATTGATACTGGCAAATTTTGCGAGTATTTTGGCCGCTTTTCGATGATGCGCTTTAACAGCAACCATCAAAGCCGTCTCGCCAACATCATTTTGCCAATTAGGTTCAACCAAGCTTGATAAGAAAGGCACCAGTGAGGGTTGGTGGAATGCCGCTATATGCAGTAGGGATGAGTTATCGTCTAGTAAGATGTTCATATCAATGCGGGCAGCTAACGCTTTAATAACTTCAAGCAAATTATGGCGCACCGCCAGATGGATGGCATGATAGCCATCTGTTTTACGCGCAACCGATAAAGGCGCATTGCGGGCAATCAAAGCTAATGCCACATCGCTCATGTGATAGGTAAGGGCATCATGTAAAGCGGTTTGATGGTTAAAATTCATGGTATGAACATCAATACCGGCATTAAGCAATAAAAGCGCCATATCGGGTAGATTTTTGCGAATGGTATGGTTTAACAAATTGGTATTATCAGGCATCACCAGATTAAGATACGCGCCTTGATCGATAAGATTTTTGACCAATGCTGTTTGCTCTAACTCAACCGCTTGCCACAGCAAAGTCGTTTTATTATCAAGGGTGTGATTAAGTTGCAAAGGATTTTGCGCTAATAAGGTGTGAACGCGCGCGATATTTAAGCTAAATAGCGCATGATGAACAGGCAACTGGCCTTGTTTGTCTGCAGTCATCAAAGCTTGTGGAAAACGCGTTAAAAATTGAGCTAAAACACTATCAGGAAAAAGTACCGCTGCGTGATGGGCTAGGGTGGTGTGATTGGCGTCAAGTGGTGCAAATGCGAATGCTTGGGTTAAATCATCTGGTAGAGCGTTGTGCTGGTTAACAAAATCAATCACGTTTAAAGCTTGTTGCTCGTGCGTGTTTAAAGATGGGTCATGTGTGATATTTCTAACTGTTAAATCAAATACACTAAAGCATTGACTTTGGTGAATGACGCGATACGAAAGCGCATCTGTTGCGGTGTATGCGTCAGTATCTATGACCTCTAGCAGAGTTTCATTCTCAACGGTTGTGGTGGTTATCTCTGTTAAATCTAAGCGGCAGCCGCCATATACCGTTTGTAAAGCATGTTCTTCATCAACAAAGCCATAATAAGCATGCAAATAACGGCCTTTAATCAGCTTATCGTTAAAATTAAGATGCAAAAAAGTGACCACAAAAGAAGCATCGTCTAATAATTGCGCGTCAATGTGCTTTAAGTTATCAAGATGGGCGGTGCTAATACGCGTTAAATGATGTTCAAGCGCTTCATGAAATTGTGAAGCAATGGCCGTTTTGGGTGAGCTTTGTTGTTGTTTAAATGCATTAAATTCTGCTTGAAAATCTAAAACAAATGGATGATTGTCGCTGATGCCTTTACTGGTTACTTCTTTGACAAGCGCGTTTATGTCGCGCTCTAAACAAACTATTAAAGCCTCACTAAGCGCTTTGGGTAATAAAGCAAACGCTTGAGTAGGATCTTTTGAAACTTTTGCCAAAATGGCCGGCATGTTATCAATTGTTTGCTGGATGGATGTTTTAAGGGCCAAGCGCAAAGCTTGGAGGTCATCACTATCCTGATGGGTATTGTTAAGCTCTTTTGCTAGGCGATTGTATTCTTTGAGCTTAAGAGTTTTGTATTCCAAGCCAAGTTGGATTAAAAATTGCGCCAAAATAAGGGTTATTTCGGCAAGATCTGTTTCATCTAAACAAAACGTATCACTTTTAACCACAGACTCAGGGAATTGGGTATGGAGGTGGTCTTTGATCAACGTATGCATAAGCGGTTCGAGCACCGCGATATCAGGTGAAACACTGCCTAAAATTTGACTGGCAATGAAATTTTCTAAACAATTATGAGGGTCTTGTTGAGCCTTTAGTAAAATATCTTTTAACGACAGGCTATAAGCATAGCGCTTGAAACGTTCAACTGGCTGCGGTGGAAATTCAGCAGGTACAAGAGGTGCTGTAGGTGGGTTTGTTAACTCGGGGTAACAAGGGCGTTGCCCTAGCGCTGCAAAAGTCGAGTTTAGGTAGCTATAAAAATTAATCACCCCTAATAATTGAAAATATTCTTGGCAAAAAGGCAGGAGTGGCATTTTTTCAGCAATTTCAAGGCAATATCGTTCATGACAAAGCACAATGTCTTGATACTCTTCGGGCATATGGCCGTGTTCTTGTTGATAGCGTGTGAGGTAGGCTTGGTAATCAGGATAAAGCTTGATGTCATATTTAACTTCAATGGTAGGGTGGCTTATTAATAAGGCTTTACTGCTTGACCATTGCACATTCGCTTGCTTGGCAATAATACGAAAAGAGGACATAAAACGCTGCCCGTATTTGCTTGAGGCCGCATCATGTTTGCTTAAGCCGGCTTGCTCTAAACGCTCGTTAAACGAATAATATTTACCCGGCAACCCCATCTTTTGCCAATAAGCTTTTAAAGGTGTGGCGTGACTTAATAAATAATCGGGGTCAGTATTGCCAGACCATTGCGTTATAAAGTCCGTATCAAGATAAGCGCACCCCACTAAAAATGATTTCAGCCAATAATCAAGATACCCTAATACTGCGCCTACATGCGTTTTATGAAAGCTTGGATGCAGCACTGGTATAAGCGCGTTATTGCGATTAAAACTAATGCTTATGACAGGCAGTGCTTGGTGTTCAAAATACGCTGTATCAAGCTCGTGCTTGATGGCGTTTATTTTGGCAAGCATGGTTGCATCTATCGTAAAAGGAAAAGCGATGTGATAGCGCTTTTGAGTAAAAGCGCGTGGGTGCTCTAATACGGCTGGAATGCGCCCAACTTGCATCTCAACGCCTCCCACAAATGCCAGGGGGCCTAACACATCGGTCATAAAATCCAGCACATCGCGCATGCGAGTGAAACGACCAAATTGACCAAAAGAAGGCATTAAATTTTGTTCACGCACCATGTCACAAAATTGAGCAAAACTGCCGCGAAAGCCACTTCTTTTTACAAAGTCAAAAGCATCGCTTGCGCGCGGATAAAGGCGCCTTGCTTCTCTTTTTAAGGCAAAATTAATTAAATGAGCATCATCACTTAAGATACGGTCATTGGTATTACCAAATTGGGTTGGGTAAAAGTCAAACATACGACTTGCACCAGAAGGTTTCTCCGCGGTTATAGGCGGATGGTTTTGCATGGCGCTACTTATTTGGTTGACAAAGTAATGCGTCACAAATTCAGAAGTTAAAGAGGCATGGTCGTCTGTTGGATTCGTCGCAGAGGATACCGGTTTAGCGGAAGGTTTTGTCGGTGAGGGTTGATTAAATTGCTGCCAGGTTCTATCCCATTGAAAAAAGCCATTATAGGTATCAAATGCTGACTCATAAGGCGCTTGACTGGCAAGTACTGTAAAAAGTGAAGGAAAGGCTTGGTTATTAAGCGTGCCGTAATTATTGATGATATCACGCGCGATATTTTCAGTGGTAGCGCGTGCTGATGATAAGTTTGGGTCAAAACCGACACTTACCGCCGCCGCGCCGGTTGCGTACATGGTTTGAGTGGAAAATTCTGGTACTAAAATGTCATTGGCATTTTGAGCGCGATGGAGCGTGGCATTGGCTTTTGGCTGATCTACTCGTGATTTAGGCAATTTTTCTGGAAAAGGGGTCAGGTTAGAAGATTTGCGCTTGAGAAAAAATTTTCGATTATCATTAACAGCTAAACCAGGTTTGGTGTAATTGGTGTAAAAACTAACGGTATGCGCGGTTTTATCGGTAAAGACGACCGTTTTGCCAGCCGCATCACTAAAACCATACTCAAGAAATTTTTTCTCAACCAGCATCAGGGCATTAGAGGCACTTAATTTACTGCTTTTTAAATTCACCTGAATGGTTTGTACCTGACTGGCTTTATGACCAAGCTCAAGCTCTCCGGCCGCTAATACACGTTTAGAGGAATTAAATTGACTTAAATGAACTGTACGGCCATTGCCAAGGCGTAGCGCCATGCCACCGGCAAGAGATAATTCTCCACTGGTATCAATCGTAAAACTTAAAAATTCAGGCGAAAAATTTAAAGATGTATTTGTAAAAGCGTGATTGGCTTTGAATGATTTAACCCTAAAAGTTTCGCCAAAACGCAAGGCATTGGCAAATTTTTCTGTGGTTTTAGCTGCGGTGGCGAGAGTTCTACCACCAATATAAGCGCCAGTGACAAGTTCTGTAAAAATTTCGACTTGCTGACAAAAGTCAGCGGCTATAAATTCCTCGGTCTTTTGACATAAGCCCTGCCAGCGTTCATTCATGCGTATGTAAGATTCCAAATAGGTCTTACTTGAAGCATTTTGCGAACACAGTACGCTGGTATCCCACAGCAGCATACCAACAGGCTCAAGAAAATTATCATAAGGATGCATAACAGTCTCAACAATATTTTCAAGCCCGGCGAAGACGCCATTAATAATACTCAATGAAAGCTCAGCGGCTTGCTCGTGAGATAATTCCATATCATCAACGTTTGCTAAAGCATCATTAAAATTTTGATGATTAAAATCTTGGGTGGTTTTGGTTTCAACCAATTCAAATAAAACTTTGCAGTATTTGGTAACTTCTTCTTTAGCAAAATTGGCCACAGGCTCAAGTGTGTTTGCTGCACCATAAGCGCCACTACAAGCCCCAATAATACGCATCAAAGGCGATTTTTGCGGCATCATTTGGGCACCTTTTTTGGCCGCCTTAACCGCAGGTTTACCGATGATGCTCATTTTAGCTATCTCCCCAAGCACATTACAAACTACGCGGGCAGCAGGCCGCGTTTTATCTGAATCTTGCTCGATGGTACTGCCAAATTTTAAGCCTTTAGCGCTATAGGCTATCCCCCCTGGTAAGGCAATATGTAGTTCTTTGGCGGCAGTTTTTACATTGTTTAAAATTTTAGCAGCCGTAGATTTTTCAGCGGCGGTCGTTTTTTCGGTAGTTGGTTTGGAAGGTTCTCTGGGCGAATTGGAAGTCATGATAAGTCTAAAATTTATACAGTATAATCGATCTATTAGATGTTGGCTAGAATTTTAATCGAACCATCAAATTATTGTTTAAACCAAGATAATTCACTTCATCGTCTAATTTCAGTAATATAAAGCCCTTTCTAATGGAAGTGAGATGGTTATGACGGTGGAAGCCTATACAAAGAAGTTCACACAATTAGGTATGCATGATTTAGAGTCTGTGGGGGGTAAAAACGCATCACTTGGTGAGATGATAAGTCATTTGACGCAAATGGGTGTGAATGTTCCAACTGGATTTGCCACAACCGCCGCAGCATTTAAAGATTTTCTGCAAACGAACCATCTAGATACCAAAATTTATCAAGAACTCGCCGCACTTGAGGTGGATGACATTGCGCTTTTAAGCCAAACTGGTCAAAAAATTCGTCACTGGATAACAACTGCCCACTTTTCAAATGATTTTATCAGCGCCATTGAGTCAGCTTACGCACAACTACAAGCTGACATCGGTCATCATGATTTCACCGTGGCGGTGCGCTCTTCTGCCACAGCCGAAGACCTACCGGATGCCTCGTTTGCCGGTCAACAAGAAACATTTCTTAATGTTTCGGGCATACCCGCAATTCTAACTGCCATCAAAGAAGTTTTTGCCTCACTTTTTAATGACAGAGCCATAAGTTATCGCAGCCATCATGGATTTGCGCATGACGAAGTTGCCATATCAGTGGGTATCCAACAAATGGTACGCAGTGATTTAGCCGCAAGTGGGGTGATGTTTACCATGGATACTGAGTCAGGCTTTAGTGATGTAGTCTTTATCACCTCAGCGTATGGTTTGGGTGAACTTGTGGTACAAGGAGCAGTAAACCCTGATGAATTTTATGTACACAAAGCCAATTTACGCGCGGGTCGGCCGGCTATTGTGCGTAAAGTTTTAGGTAGCAAAGCACTTAAGATGATTTATGGTTCAAACTCTCATGAAGCTGTGGTCACCAAAACAGTTGATAAAGCCGAGCAGCAGATATTTTCGCTAACCGATAGAGATGTTGAAGCATTGGCTCAACAAGCGTTAATCATTGAAAAACACTATGGCCGTCCAATGGACATTGAATGGGGTAAAGATGGTCAAAGTGGCCAAATTTATATTTTACAAGCGCGCCCAGAAACGGTAAGAAGCCGTACGAATACGCAGCAAATTGAGCGCTACACGCTAAATTCACGCAGTACCATACTAGCTGAAGGTCGCAGCATTGGTCAGCGCATTGGCCAAGGCAAGGCGCGTATTATTCACGACATTAGTGAGATGCATCGCGTTAAACCAGGGGACGTGTTGATTTCTGATATGACAGACCCTGATTGGGAGCCGGTAATGAAGCGCGCCGCCGCCATTGTCACCAACCGCGGTGGGCGTACATGTCATGCCGCGATTATCGCCCGTGAGTTAGGTATTCCGGCGGTGGTTGGCTGTGGTGATGCGACAGATATACTCAAAGATGGGGATGAAATTACGGTAAGCTGTGCCGATGGAGATACAGGTTATATTTACGAAGGATTATTGGCCTTTGAGCGTATAACGCTTGATGTGGATAGCATGCCTGATTTACCCCTTAAAGTAATGTTAAACGTTGGTAACCCAGAACGCGCTTTTGCATTTCAAGCCATTCCTAATGCCGGCGTTGGGCTCGCGCGCCTTGAATTTTTAATATCTAATACCATTGGTATCCATCCCAAAGCACTTCTAAATTATGACACATTGAGTGACGAGACTTTAAAAACACTCATTGATGAACGCACCCGTGCATATGCTTCACCAGTAGAATATTATATCGAGCGTTTAAAAGAAGGCATTGCCACCATTGCCGCGGCCTTTTACCCCAAACCGGTGATTGTGAGATTGTCTGACTTCAAATCAAATGAATATGCTAATTTAGCCGGAGGCAAACATTTCGAGCCACTCGAAGAAAACCCTATGCTAGGCTTTAGGGGCGCATCACGGTACATCTCACCACACTTTGCTGATTGTTTTGCGCTTGAATGTCAAGCGGTAAAACGTGTGCGTGAAGAGATGGGTTTTACCAATGTCGAGCTCATGATTCCTTTTGTGCGTACCGTTAACGAAGCCAAACAGGTCATAGCGGCATTAAAAGAAAATCACCTTGAGCGTGGTCAGCATCATTTGCGCTTAATTATGATGTGCGAATTACCCGCTAATGCGCTTTTAGCATCACAGTTTTTGCAATATTTTGATGGATTTTCCATTGGGTCAAACGATTTAACGCAATTAACGTTAGGGCTAGACCGTGATTCAGGTTTGATTGCCTCACAATTTGATGAGCGTGATGAAGCGGTTAAAGCATTATTACATATGGCCATTAAGGCCTGTAAAAAGGCTAATAAATACATTGGTATTTGCGGGCAGGGGCCCTCTGATCATCAAGATTTTGCCGAATGGCTTATGCAAGAAGGCATTGAAAGCGTGTCGCTTAACCCAGATTCTGTGCTTGAAACATGTCTATTTCTAGCACAAAAAAGATTACAAACAGTTTAGGTAAGAAGATGAGTATAAACGAACAACATATGCTAGCTGAGGTTCAGCGTGCGCTGGTTGAAGATATTGGCAGCGGTGATATCACCGCACGTTTGCTGCCAGAAACGCTTGAGGTTAAGGCCCATATTTTATCACGCGAACCCATGGTTGTGTGCGGCATACCCTGGGTGAATCAAGTATTTCATAGTATCAATCCGGCCATTCACCTTGATTGGCAGGTGCAAGATGGCGACCATTTAGATACACCACAAACGCTTTGCCAAATTAAAGGACAGGCACGTGATATTCTTACCGCTGAGCGCACAGCGCTTAATTTTCTCCAAACGCTTTCCGCCACGGCAACCAAAACCGCAGAATATGTTGCAGCAGTAAAAAACACCTCATGTCGTATTCTAGATACTCGCAAAACATTACCAGGCTTGCGATATGCTCAAAAATATGCAGTAACTTGTGGTGGTGGTTTTAATCATCGTTTAGGGCTTTATGATGCTTTTTTAATCAAAGAAAATCATATCAAAGCGTGTGGTTCGCTGACAAAAGCCATTCACTATGCACGCCAAACCAGGCCAGATGTTTTGCTTGAAGTTGAAGTTGAAACACTTTCTGAGTTACAAGAAGCACTAAAAGCCACCCCTGATAGAATTTTGTTGGATAACTTCTCACCGCAGTTACTCATTGAAGCTGTAAAACTTGCTAAACCCTTTAAGATAGAGCTAGAGGCTTCAGGTGGGGTTAATTTAAACCAGGTTAAAACCATTGCCCAAACAGGTGTATCCTGGATTTCTATTGGTGCATTGACCAAATCCATTCAGGCCATCGATTTAAGTTTATTATTCGATGAGGCACATTAAATGACTATAAAAATTGTATTTACTGGTGGCGGGACAGCTGGGCACGTTACGCCTAATATTGCTTTAATCGAAGCGTTGAAGCAAGAGAACTGGTCTGTTGAATATATTGGTTCAGCCAACAGTATAGAGCAATATATGATAGGTTCTATGGCCATACCTTTTCATGTCATAAGCTCTGGTAAGCTACGCCGTCATTTAAGCCTTCAAAATGTTTTAACGCCTTTTCTGGTCATTAAAGGCATTTGGCAAGCTTATTTTCTGTTAAAAAAATTAAACGCTGATATGGTGTTTTCCAAAGGAGGATTTGTTTCGTTCCCGGTTGTTGTCGCAGCTTGGCTTAATCGCCTGCCCATCATGGCACACGAATCAGACTTAACGCCAGGATTAGCCAATCAAATGAGCTTTCCTTTTGTTGATACGCTTTGTGTAACATTTAAGTTAGCTAAACGATCAATGCGCTACCAAAAAAAAATTAAAGTGACAGGCACACCCATTCGCGAAAATTTATTTCAAGGCTCACGCGAGAGGGGTTTGAATATTTGTAACTTTAGGGCTGATAAACCTTGTATTTTAGTCATAGGTGGAAGTCAAGGCGCACAATCAATTAACACAGCCATAAGGCAAGCTTTGCCCCAGTTATTGAATAATTATCAAGTCATACATATCTGTGGTAAAGGCAAGCTTGATGAGACTTGCTCATCTCAAGGCTATAAGCAATTTGCTTTTGTCGAGCAAGAATTAGCCCACTTATTTGCTGCCAGTGATCTGGTTATTTCCCGGGCAGGTGCGAATACTTTGTATGAGATATTAGCACTACAAAAACCACATATTCTTATCCCCCTTTCACGCGAATCAAGTCGCGGGGATCAAATTCAAAATGCATCTTACTTTGCCGCGCAGGATATAAGCTATGTGATAGACGATAATAGATTGGATAACACCACACTTTGCACTGCTATTAAGGCAGTTTTTGCTAATAAAAATTCCATTATTGAAAAAATTCAAACACTTGGTATTCATTCAGCTACGGTTAATATCATAAAACTGCTTAAGCAAGCAGTTGCGAGTTCTAAAAAAGTTGTCTAAATTGAAAAGCAGGGTAGGTTGTTTCGTACGCTTGGAGTAGATAATTTTTATGCACTTTATCCATCAATTTAATTAAAAATGACTCTATCTGTTGACTCCTAAGTCAATGATCTGCAAACAAAAATAGCCATGGGGAATAAAATGTTAAAACGTGAAATCACGCGCCTTAATGTTTTAATAGCCGCAGCAGGTGGAATGATAGGATCAGGTTGGTTGTTTAGCCCATTTATCAGTGCGCAAATTGCTGGAAGCAATGCGTTAATCAGTTGGATACTTATTGCCGTATTTATGTTTTTTATTGCGCTGCCACTATGTGAATTGGGCGCGATGTTTCCTATTTCAGGTGGTATGACCAATTATCCAAGCTTTACGCATGGCCAAGATGTGGGTTTTTTATTTGCGTGGGTATCATGGCTTTCTTATGTGGTTATGACCCCTATTGAAATTCAAGCTATTTTGCAATATTCCAGCCATTTTTGGCCAGCACTTATTGTCAAAGATGCTGCTGTTTTTAAGTTATCAGGTTTAGGCTATATAGCCGCGACTGTTATCATGTTTAGCGTGGTGGTGCTTAATTCTTTTGGGGTTAAGATGTTGGTTGAATGTAACAAATATGCAAGTTTAATTAAATTAAGCGTGCCAAGCATGGCTATTTTTGCCTTGTTTTACACAGCACCTTCTTGGTCAAATGTGTCGCTGCATGTGTCTGGTAAACTTGATTGGATGCAAATTTTTACAGCTCTTTCAACAGGCGGTATTGCGTTTGCTTTTACCGGTTTTCAAAATGGCTTGATGTTAGCAGGTGAGGTAAAAAATCCGCAGGTTAATATTCCAATTGCTATTCTAGGTGCCGTACTTATTGGTTTTGTTATGTATTTTCTTTTACAGCTAAGCTTTATTGTTGCAGTTCCTGCTAAATATCTGGCGCATGGTTGGGCTCATTTAGCTTTTCCTGGAGATAGCGGCCCTTTGGTTGGTTTAACCCTTTTACTAGGCTTAGGGGGAGTTGCTGGTTTATTGTTGTTTGACGCAGCCTTTTCGCCTTTAGGAACCACTTTAATTTATACAGCAGCTACCTCACGTATTTTATATGGTATGGCATCAAATCATCATTTACCTGCATGGTTTATGAAACTAAATCGTCATAAAATTCCCTATATTCCTTTAATAGTAAATCTAATCGTGGGCTTAATTTCTTTTCTTCCTTTTCCAGGTTGGCAGAAAATGGTCGCTTTTTTATCTTCTTGCAGTATTTTATCCTATGGCATTGGTCCAATTTGTTTGCTGGCTATGCGTAAGATGCAACCATGTAAAGCACGTCCTTTCAAATTAGTCGCCAGTCGTTTTTTTTGTTATGCCGCTTTTTATATCTGTAATTTAATGCTTTATTGGTGTGGTTTTGAAATTTTATCCAAGTTAATTATCGCGCTTGGTCTAGGATTTCTAATCAGTTGTATTTATAAAAAGAGAAGCCTTATCAATTGTGATTCCAGTTTGTATTGGTTTGGCGCTTATATGTTAGGCATGCTGATACTTTCTTATGTTGGCTCATTTGGTGGCATCAAAGCACTGATATTCCCTTATGATTTGCTAGCCATTTTTCCTTTTAGCTTATTAATTTTATATACCTCACAGTGGGTATTAATCAGTGAGCAAGGTTACTATCATGCGCTACAAAAATTAGGCTTAGCCAATAATTAAGCATGGCTCGACAAAAATAAAAAACGTTGGCATAATCGCTTTTCCTTAATGAGAGCATTAAGGAAAACTCAAGTCCAACAACAAGGAAATCATTATGACCATTCGTGTTTTTACCTATATTTTATTTTTAATGTCAGCCACAACATCGCTGTTTGCTGCAGATGTCTCTCCCAAAATTAACATGCAACCCGCACCACCACTTATTAATCTTAATAGTGCCAGTGGTTCATCATTGCTGCATGCGGTCAAAGGTATTGGCTTAAAACGCGCGCAGGCAATCATTCATTATCGTGAGCACAATCGTGCCTTTACCTCAGTAGGTGATTTAGCTCTTGTGCCTGGTATAGGTAAAAAATTTGTACAATCTCACTGGCAAGAATTACAAAAAACCTTTACCGCTGAACCGATTAAAAAATAACTTAAATATAGCCTGGCACCTTTTTTATCGCATATTACATCATGTTATAAAAAAGGTGTGTGTAAGCTATGTGCTTACGTGAAAATTCTCTATAAGGTTGTCGATTTTTAAGCAAATATACGCTAAAGTACACCCCACATGAAGTGACGAGGTAGGTATGGGGCATGTTTAGAAAATTAAGAGGCGTGTTTTCTAATGATTTATCAATCGATTTAGGCACCGCTAACACACTGATTTATGTTAGAGACAAAGGAATTGTGCTTAATGAACCCTCTGTGGTTGCACTACGTAATGAATCAGGGCAAAAACGCGTTGCAGCAGTAGGTTTAGAAGCCAAAAGAATGCTAGGCCGTACACCTGGTAATATCAATGCCATCCGACCAATGAAAGACGGCGTGATTGCTGATTTTTTTGTTACCGAAAAAATGCTACAGCACTTTATTCACAAAGTTCATGAAAACCAATTTTTAAGACCAAGTCCACGTGTATTGGTATGTGTGCCATGCGGCTCTACGCAAGTTGAGCGGCGCGCCATTCGTGAATCAGCCATGGGCGCGGGTGCACGTGAAGTATTTCTTATCGAAGAACCCATGGCAGCAGCTTTGGGTTCTGGTATGCCTGTTGAAGAAGCCAGCGGTTCGATGGTTGTAGATATTGGCGGTGGTACAACAGAAGTCGCTATTATTTCACTAAGTGGTATCGTATATCATCAATCAGTACGGATTGGTGGTGATAAATTTGATGATGCCGTGGTGTCCTATGTGCGTCGAAACTACGGCACACTGATTGGCGAAACTACAGCTGAGCGTATTAAGCACGAAATTGGTTCAGCTTTTCCTAGTCGTGATTTATTTGAAATAGAAGTACGAGGTCGCAACTTAGCAGAAGGTGTCCCCAGAAGTTTTACTTTAACCAGTGCTGAAATTTTAGAAGCCTTACAAGAGCCTTTATCAGGTATTGTAGGTGCTGTCCGTGCCGCCTTAGAACTGGCACCGCCTGAACTTGCGGCAGATATTGCTGAGCGTGGCATGATCTTAACAGGGGGTGGGGCGTTATTGAAAAATATGGATACCCTTTTAATGGAAGAAACAGGATTACCGGTGTTAGTTGCTGAAGACCCACTAACTTGTGTAGCGCGTGGGGGCGGTAAAGCACTTGAAACCATGGATTTACGCGGTGGCGATTTCCTCTCAACAGAATAACGGTCATAATCCGTTATTTACACGTAGTAAACCGCATCCTTTAAGCTTTTTGACAACCATATTATTGTCATTAATTTTAATGTTTGCTGATTACCACTATCAATTAATGGATGATATACGAGCTGATTGCTTGCTTATTATTTCACCATTGCAATATATGGTAGATTATCCTGTTAGGCTTTTTACACGTCTACAGTCATTAGTAAGTGCTAAGACTCATCTGGTCAATGAAAATATTGAGTTACGCTATAAACAAACTTTATTAGAAGCTCAATTACAACGTTTAATGGCCATTAAACAAGAAAATTCAGCACTTAAAGAATTACTGTTAGTCTCAGCAAATACGCAAGAAAAAGGCATGGCTGCACATATATTAGCCGTAGATACTACCATTGCCCGGCAGCTAATTATTGTCAATAAAGGCAAGCGTGATGGCGTGTACAAGGGGCAGCCGGTATTAGATGCTAAAGGCGTGGTCGGCCAGGTGATTGATGTAGGCTATATGACCTCCACAGTTTTACTAATTTCTGATGCCAAAAGTGCGGTTCCTGTACGAAACAACCGTACAGGTGAGCGAGCTATTTTAACTGGATTGAATCATGCAAGTCAGCTTGCGCTTATTAATCTACCGAAAACAGCAGATATTAAAATAAATGATTTATTGGTGACCTCAGGGCTTGGTCAAGTTTATCCTGAGGGATATCCTGTGGGCCGAGTGACTCATATCAAAAATATGCCAGGTGAAGTTTTTATTCAAGTCGATGTGACACCTAACGCGCGGCTTAATCGTAATCGGTTGGTATTGTTGATTTGGCCTGGCAAAGAGCAGCAGGCGTTGATTGCTCAAATTAATGAACGTATTCAAGCGATAGGTACTTAATTATTATGCTAGGTCGAATACTTTTGTTTTTTATCGTGATGTGCTTGCTAACAATTATAAAGCTGCCAAGTTTTTTAACCGTGATCAAGCCTTGTTGGATTTTACTTTTATGTTTGTATATTGAATTTTATATTCCCAAATATTTTAAGCTTACTTTAATTGTTTTAGTAGGAATCATATTAGATGTTTTGCTGGTAACAGCCATAGGCGAGCATGTGCTTGCCCTTGTTTTAGTTACTTGGCTTGCTCAGCAAAAAGCACGACGATTTTATTTTTTTACGCTTACCGAACAAATGATCATAATTGGTTTTTTTGTCATGTTGTACCAGGGTATATTAACGTTAATTGATGTTTTCTTGGGCTTTGATGTTTCATTTATAGCTATATTAGGCAGCATGGCAACAAGTATGTTATGTTGGCCGTGGCTTAAATTGTTAGCTTCACGCGGGCTTACCCGTATGCCTGTCTATTAAATAGATATCAAACAATATTCCCCGGGTTGCAGATTCTTTAATTCATACCTATCAATTTTAAAACGTATTAAACGTAGGGTTGGAAAACCAATAAAGGCTGTCATTTTACGAATTTGATGATTTTTACCTTCACAAAGCCCTATTTCAAGCCAACTAGTTGGAATGGATTGCCGTTTTCGAATAGGCGGAAAACGCTCCCAAATAAGCGGTTCATCAATGATGCTAACTTTAGCAGGAAGATATTGATTAGATGAGGTAATTAACCCTCTTTGAAGCGGAAGCAACATGGCTTTAGAGGGTTTGCCTTCTACTTGAACCCAATAATACTTATATTTTCCTTGTCTAGGATGCGTTAATTGCTGTTGCAGATGACCATTATTCGTAAGCAATAATAATCCTTCACTATGTTTATCAAGCCTGCCTGCAGGATAAAAGTTTGGTTTATCGATGTAATCTGCAAGGGTTCGCTCATTAGGATCATTTTTTCTAAATTGGGTTAAAACCCCAAATGGTTTGTTAAATAAAAGTAAGGATGTCATAAAAAAGTATCATAAAATTCATGAAGCTGGGACTCAAAATTGAAGCATGATATGATGATTTGTGTTCATTATCTATAGTTATGGTTAAGAGGATAAAGTATGAATTATAAAAAAATTGCGCTACCTAGTACAGGCAAGGCTATACAAGTCAATGCTGATTTTACATTAGAGGTTCCTGATAATCCTATCATTCCTTTTATTGAAGGTGATGGTATTGGCGTTGATGTCACGCCCCCCATGATTGAGGTTGTTAATGCGGCGGTTCAAAAAGCTTATGGAGGAAAGAAAAAAATAAGCTGGATGGAAATTTATGCTGGTGAAAAAGCGACCAAATTTTATGGCCAAGATGAATGGTTACCAGATGAAACACTTAGCGCGATTAAACAATTTGCAGTTGCAATAAAAGGTCCATTAACCACGCCTGTAGGTGGCGGTATTCGTTCGCTTAATGTCGCTATTCGCCAACAATTGGATTTATATATTTGCTTAAGACCTGTTAAATACTTCTCAGGTACGCCAAGTCCTGTTCGATCACCTGAAAAAACCGATATGGTAATTTTTCGTGAAAACTCCGAAGATATTTATGCTGGCATCGAGTGGCAAGCCGGTTCGCGTGAAGCAAATGAAGTCATCAATTTTCTAAGAGAAAAAATGCAGGTAACGAAAATTCGCTTTCCAGATAACTGCGGTATAGGTGTCAAACCGGTATCCAAAGAAGGCACGGAGCGTTTGGTCAAAGCGGCTATACAATATGCTATTGATAACGAGCGAGAATCAGTAACACTCGTTCACAAAGGCAATATTATGAAGTTTACTGAAGGTGCGTTTAAAGACTGGGGGTATGCAGTTGCGGCGGATGTATTTGGTGCGACTTTATATGAAGGTGGGCCTTGGATGAAATTAAATCATCCAAAAACAGGTCAGGAAATTATTATTAAAGATACCATCGCAGATGCTTTTTTACAGCAAATCTTACTAAGGCCTGAAGATTATAGCGTTATTGCCACACTTAACCTAAACGGTGATTATATATCAGATGCGCTTGCCGCTCAGGTAGGCGGTATCGGTATTGCGCCTGGCGCCAATATGGGTGATAAAGTCGCGGTATTTGAAGCAACCCATGGTACCGCACCAAAATATGCTGGCAAAAATAAAGTTAATCCTGGTTCATTAATTTTATCAGCTGAGATGATGCTACGTCATTTAGGGTGGATTGAGGCAGCTGATTTAATTATTGAATCAATGGCTACAACCATCAAAGCTAAAACCGTTACCTATGATTTTGAGCGGATGATGCAAAATGCGACCTGTTTAAGCAGTGCTGAATTTGGTCAAGCTATGATAAAAAATATGTAAAGAAAAGGTGCTTTAAACAAAGCACCTTTCATTCACCTGCCGATGTTCTTACGCTTTTTATTCTACTACTACAAGAATGTTCAAGTTAAAACATATTTTCACTGGCTAAATGCTGTATGAAAGTCTATAAAAATAATAAAGGGTTAACAAAATGGATGATTTCCCTTTGCACGATCATGTCACATTAAAAAAAATAATAAGCGCAAATCATGCCAGGGTCAGTCAACCAAAAAAGTATAAAGTCATACTATTAAACGATGATTACACATCAATGGAGTTTGTGATTTGGGTACTTAAGCGCTTTTTTAATTTAAGTGAAGCAAAAGCGATTGAAGTGATGTATCAAGTTCACACAAAAGGAAAAGGGGTGGCTGGTATTTATACACGAGATATAGCAGAAACCAAGTCGACACAAGTGAATCACTATGCAAGAGAACATGACTACCCTCTGCTATGTACAATACAACCCGTGTAACTACAGGTAGGTGGAAAGGAGAAATACCATGTTAAACAAAGAACTTGAATTCACCTTAAACCTCGCTTTTAAAGAGGCTAAAGAAAAGCGTCACGAATTTATGACCGTTGAGCATTTATTATTATCCTTATTAGATAACCCATCAGCTGGCAGTGTATTGCAAGCATGTGAGGCAAATTTAGATGTGCTAAGGCACGATTTAACTGAGTTTATTGATGAAACCACACCATTAATTCCAAGTGATGAACTCAATCGTGAAACCCAACCAACACTTGGATTTCAGCGTGTATTGCAGCGTGCAGTATTTCATGTGCAGTCTGCGGGCAAAACCGAGGTCACCGGAGCAAATGTACTAGCCGCTATTTTTAGTGAACAAGAAAGCCAAGCTGTTTACTTCTTAAGAAAAGAAAATATCACTCGATTGGATGTGATTAATTATATCTCTCATGGGGTCACCAAGTATCATGCGAGCGAGTCAAATGACGCAGCAATTGATGATGAAAATAAATTACATGAAAACCATGATTCCCCTCTTGAGAATTATTGCCTAAATTTAAACAAAAGAGCGCGTTTGGGTAAAATCGACCCCCTTATTGGTCGTGAAGAAGAAATTCAGCGTTCTATACAAGTACTTTGTCGGCGGCGTAAAAATAATCCATTACTAGTTGGTGAAGCAGGGGTTGGTAAAACAGCGATTGCTGAGGGGTTGGCTAAACGTATTGTCGACCATCAAGTACCCGAAGCAATTGAAGATTGTGTGGTTTATTCGCTTGATTTAGGTGCACTTTTGGCGGGTACCAAATACCGTGGGGATTTTGAAAAAAGATTAAAAGCGGTACTAAAACAATTAGAGCAGCAAAAAAATGCCGTATTATTTATTGATGAAATTCATACCATTGTAGGTGCGGGAGCCGCCTCTGGTGGTGTTATGGATGCCTCAAATTTAATTAAACCATTGCTTGCTAATGGCGAGTTGAAGTGTATGGGTTCTACCACCTATCAAGAGTATCGCGGTATTTTTGAAAAAGATCGTGCTTTGGCACGCCGCTTTCAAAAAATTGATATTGCTGAACCCTCAGTTGCTGAAACCATTGGGATATTAAAGGGCTTAAAAAATAAATTAGAAGAACATCATAATTTAAAATATTCTTCTTCGGCTTTAAAAGCGGCTGCTGAGTTAGCCGCTAAATATATTAATGATCGTTTTCTACCAGATAAAGCCATTGATGTTGTAGATGAAGCGGGTGCTTATCAAAATCTTTTACCTCTAAATAAACGGAAAAAGATCATTGGTGCGCCTGAAATTGAAAATATCGTGGCTAAAATGGCACGTATCCCTCTGAAAAAAGTATCAGCACGCGATAAAGATACGCTAAAAAATTTGGAACGTGATTTAAAGCTATTAGTATATGGTCAAGATAACGCTATTAATGCACTCGCATCAGCCATAAAATTGTCACGCTCAGGCCTAAGAAACGCCGAAAAGCCAGTAGGGTGCTTTTTATTTGTAGGTCCTACGGGGGTTGGTAAAACAGAAGTCACCCGTCAACTAGCTCACGTATTAGGGGTTGATTTGATGCGATTTGATATGTCGGAATATATGGAGAAACACACCGTTTCAAGGTTAATTGGCGCGCCACCTGGATATGTGGGCTATGATCAAGGTGGTTTACTAACCGAAGCGGTCACCAAAACACCTTATGCCGTATTATTGCTTGATGAGATTGAAAAGGCGCATCCTGATGTTTTTAATCTTTTATTACAAATTATGGATTATGGTACATTAACTGATACCAACGGGCGTAAAGCTGATTTTAGGCATATCATTTTAGTGATGACCAGCAATGCTGGCGCTAGTGAAATCACGCGAAATAGCATGGGTTTCTCAACTCAAAATCATCATCAAGACGCGCTTGAAATCATTAAGCGAAGTTTTAGTCCAGAATTTCGTAATCGCTTAGATGCGATTATTAATTTCTCGACGTTAGACCCAACCACCATAGGACTTGTAGTTGACAAATTTATTATTGAGCTTGATGAACAACTCAATAATAAAGGAGTGAGTTTTAGTGTAAGTAATGAGGCGCGCGATTGGCTAATCGAGCAAGGATATGATGTAAGTATGGGTGCTCGTCCCATGGCACGCTTAATACAAGAGCATATCAAAAAACCACTTGCCGAAGAGCTTTTATTCGGGCGCTTAAAAAAAGGTGGTAAAGTGATAGTGGAGATAAAAAACAATGTACCTGCTCTTTGTATATCGGCATCATTTGAGCGCATAATTTCGCTTAAGGATTAATGGTAATGTTTAATATTATTTCTTAAGTAAAAATTTAATGTCGCTTATCATTGCACTCGCGCGTGCAAATAGATAAGCATCATGTTTAGCTTGTGATTTTACTAGTTTTAATTTATGTAATGCGTCTTTATAATTTCCTTCTAAAGTTTGGCATTTTGCTTCGGTTAAATAAGCATAAGCGCTTTGATTGGCTTGGGCTTGAGCAAAAGCTAATTGATGGCATAACGCCAAATCTTCTTTAAATTGTCTGGTGCCTTTTAATAATACAAAGCTTGCTTTAAGTGGTTGATTAGTTTGCATGAGAGCCTCGCTATAAGCATGTATTAAGGCATAATTATTTGGATAATTATTATAAAGCTCTTGTAAAAGCCTGATACCTTTGGGGTCATTCAAATATACTTGGGATTGCCCTAGGGCTAAAAGGTAAAAAAGATTGGTTTTATCCATAGAAATGAGCGGCGCTAACTTTAATTGAGCTTCGTGATAATGGTGCGTATTAAGTAATGTCAACACCAAACCATATTGACATGAAGGATGATTACCGCAGGTTTTAGTATAGTAATTAGTTAGATAGGAAGGCTCAGATGTCATGTGATTTCTAATGATTTCTTTGAAAAAGTAGTAATCACGCCCTTCTGTAAATTTTTGATGCTGGAGATTCATACATCGATTTTCAGCCTCAGCAATACGATCTTCATCGAGTGGGTGAGTGCGTAAAATTTGAGGAATATTGGCGGTATAGTAATAACGTGAATTTTGTTGCATTTTATAAAAAAAAGTTATCATACCCTTTGGATTAAAGCCTGCTTTTTTCAGCATATCAATGCCAATTCTATCAGCCTCTTTTTCATTAGCCCGAGTAAAATTAATGTTATCTTGGGCAAAACCTGTAAGTGACGCCATCATAGCGCCACTGGCAAGTGTGGGATTTATCACCCCAAGGGCAATGGATGCTAATAAAGAAGCAAGCATAGGAATGCGCATTTGCTTTTGATGCTCAATAAAGCGATATAAATGATGCAGCCTTACGTGGGCAATTTCATGCGCCATAACGGCTGCTAGCTCATGTTCATTTGAGGTAGCAAGAATTAATTTAGAGTGGATGCCGATGTAACCACCAGGTCCGGCAAATGCATTGATCTCATTTGAATTAACGATAAAAAAACGTGGTGCTGGCGAAATCTCAGCGTATTGAGCAAGTCTTTTACCTAAATAATTGATATATTCAACTGCAAGTGGATTTTTGATAACACTACTAGAATGATTAATCTGTTGTACAAATTCCTTTTCAAGTTCATCTAATTCACGGGTTGTGTAAGGGGAGTATGGCCACAGGCTTGAAGTACATACCATTAAAAAGGCAAAGATAATCGATTGTCTGCAGCGAATTGAAAGGTTTGACATTCAAATGATAAGCATGGAAAAGGGTTAAAATTAGTAAATCAGTATATGCTAAGATAATCAACCATCTTGCACCTAAATAAAAGTACTTTTCAAAGAAAGCCAAATGCAGGCTACTAAAAAATTGAATAATTTGTTATCATAAAACCATTTTTAATCTTTTGAATCTAAGAATGCACAAACAGTTTATCCTTGCTGCACTAGAACAGGCATGGAAGGGACGCGGCAGTTGTTCGCCTAATCCAAGTGTAGGAGCTGTAGCTGTTTACCAAGATACCATTATTGCATCTGGCCGACATCGTGGCGTAGGAAGTGCACATGCTGAGCAAGAAACTATTGAGCAGTTGCCTCAAGGCTTGAAAGGGGTAACCTTATACGTAACACTTGAGCCTTGTAACCATTGGGGTAAAACTCCACCTTGTGTCGATGCTATTATTCAATATGGTATCGATTGTGTGGTATATAGTTTTCCTGACCCAAACCCTATCGTCGCTCGTAACAATACACCTAAAATATTACAAAAACATGGTATTAAAGTATTTTATGTAACCCTGCCTGAGGTCTCGCAGTTTTATCAAAGCTATCAATACTGGACTCAAACGAAAAAACCTTATATTACTGCTAAATTAGCTCACACCTTAAACGGTAAAATTGCCCAAAATAATCAACAAGTATTATTATCAAACAAAGCTTGCCAGCACTTTACCCATACCAACCGTTACTATACTGATGCTATTTTGACTACAGCATCAACTTTGATGATAGATAATCCACAATTAAATAGTCGCCTAAATGAAACCATCGAAAAAAAAATAATTCTTATTATTGATAGTGCGTTAACTTTGCCAGCTCATTTAAATATTTTTGATAGCGCAAAACATTGCCATATTTTTTATAATAAAACACTTAATGCGCCCAAAAAGAATAGAAATTGTACTTACCACGCTTTGGCAGCTAATTATGATAAAAAACTAAATCTTGAGCAATTAATGCATTATATAGGTCAAGATTTAGGCTTTCACGATGTATGGGTTGAAGCAGGAGGACAATTATTTACGGCTTTACATCTACAAAATTTAGTACAAAAAACCTACCTTTACATTGTACCTACTCTACTTAATGAACCAGCAACCTCAGGTTTTTGTGATAGTAAATTATTTGATAGTCCTCACACAATAACCTGGCAGGCAGCAAATGATAATATGATAGCGTGTTTGGAGTGGGATAAATCATCCATACAAACCAACACTGAACTCAATAATTAAACGAGGTTAAATTATGACAGGTGCTCTTGTCACTATTGAAGAAGCCATTGCTAGATTAAAGGCAGGTAAAATGATTGCCTTATTAGATGATGAGCATCGCGAAAATGAAGGTGATTTAGTCATTGCCGCTGATTACGCTACACCTGAAGCGATTAATTTTATGGCGCGCTTTGGGCGCGGATTAATTTGTCTATCTATGGCAGAACAACTGATTGATAAACTTAATTTGCCGATGATGACCTCAAATAATAAATCGCCATTTGGTACAGCATTCACGGTTTCAATTGAAGCGGCTGTAGGGGTGTCAACAGGTATTTCGGCTAAAGATCGCGCCCATACCATTGCTGTGGCTATTCACCCAGATAGTAAAGCTCAGGATGTGATTACGCCAGGCCATATTTTTCCTCTTAAAGCTTGTACTAATGGAGTGTTAGAGCGTACAGGTCAAACAGAAGGAAGTGTCGATTTAATGAAGCTTGCAGGTTTAACGCCTGCTGCAGTTATCTGTGAAATTATCAACGATGATGGCACGATGAGTCGGCGCGATGATTTGGTAACATTTTCAAAACAACATAATATTCCAATGGTCACCATACGTGATCTAATTGATTATCGCATTAAACATGAAACGCTTGTGCAAGTCGCTGCAACTTCTGCTCTACCTATGCAAACTTATGGTCATTTTGCTATGACAGTATTTACCAATAGTCTTGATAAGGTGGAACATTTTGCCTTGATAAAAGCACCTTTTGGTCAACAAGCACCACCTTTAGTGCGTATTCACTCGGAATGTATTACAGGGGATGTATTTGGCTCCTGCCGTTGTGATTGTGGCGAGCAACTGCAGCAATCCCTTGAGTTAATTACCAAAGAAGGTGGTATTTTGATTTATATGCGCCAAGAAGGTCGTGGTATCGGTTTGGCTAATAAAATGAAAGCTTATGCTTTACAAGAAAAAGGTTTTGATACAGTTGAGGCCAATATTGAATTAGGCTTGCCAGCTGATGCGCGTGATTATGCCATCGCTTATCAAATTTTAAAATTTTTTGGCATTGAAAATGTACGCCTTTTAACTAATAACCCTAAAAAAGTTGAAGGATTAACGAAATATGGTGTGCTAGTGAGTGAGAGAATACCACTTAATATTGCACCAACCCAAACCAGTCGCCATTATTTAACCACTAAAAAAGATAAGTTAGGTCATTTTATTAATATAGATTAATACCAAACTGGTTAAATTAATAAAATCGATTTAAAGATAGAGGATATTAATTTAACGGTAAGTTTGTTAAAATTTAGCCCCGTTTAGACGTGAAAGTGTTGTATTTAAATCAATGCTAAACGTGAAATTAAAAAACGGGGTTTTAATGACAAATTATATTTTTGTAACCGGAGGAGTAGTTTCCTCATTAGGTAAAGGTATCGCTGCGGCGTCCCTTGCCGCCATCCTTGAAGCTCGTGGATTACGTGTTACGTTAGTCAAGCTAGATCCCTATATTAATGTTGATCCAGGAACGATGAGTCCATTTCAGCATGGCGAGGTGTTTGTTACGGCTGATGGTGCTGAAACTGATCTTGACTTGGGTCATTACGAACGTTTTGTGCGAACCACCATGACCAAGCGCAATAACTTTACCTCAGGGCGCATTTATGAGGCTGTGATTAAAAAGGAACGTAGGGGCGATTATCTAGGTGGAACAGTTCAGGTTATTCCGCATATTACCAACGAAATTAAACGCTCTATTAAGCTAGGTGCTGAAAAATACGATGTCGCTATGATTGAAATTGGAGGCACTGTTGGCGACATTGAATCCTTGCCTTTTCTTGAAGCCATTCGGCAAATGCGTTCAGAGCTCGGGGTGCAGCGTTCACTTTTCATACATTTAACGCTTGTCCCGTATATACCAACTTCTGGTGAAACTAAGACTAAGCCTACGCAACATTCAGTTAAAGAATTACGTTCAATTGGTATTCAGCCTGATGTTTTAATTTGTCGTTCAGAAAAAACATTATCAAAAGCCGATTGTAATAAAATTGCTTTGTTTACAAATGTTGATAAACAAGCGGTGATCTCTTTGCCAGATGCGCAAAGCATCTATCAAATTCCCATGATTTTGCATGCGCAAAAACTTGACGATATTGTGATTAAAAAGCTTGGCATGATTGACCTTGAAAAAGCTAATTTAACCCAGTGGCAGGCTGTGCTTGATGCGCAAGCCCACCAGACTAAAACGGTTAAAGTAGCTATGGTTGGCAAATACACTGAATTAAGCGATGCCTACAAATCAGTCAACGAAGCTCTTAATCATGGTGGTATTCACTCACAAACAAAAGTTAGTATTGTTTACATTGATGCTGAAGCCATTGAACAACACGGCGTTAAATTACTTGAGGGAGTCGATGCAATTTTAATTCCCGGGGGATTTGGGCAGCGTGGTGTGGAAGGTAAAATTCAAGCGGTACAGTTTGCCCGTGAACACCACATCCCTTTTTTAGGAATTTGTTTGGGTATGCAAACGGCGGTCATCGAATATGCGCGTCACGTAGCTCATCTTAAACAAGCCAATTCAACCGAATTTGATGCCCAAACGCCTTTTCCTGTGATTGGACTTATCAGTGAATGGCTTGATGAGGAAGGGCAGCGTCAATTTCGGGATGAGCATGCAGATATGGGTGGCACGATGCGGCTAGGTGCGCAACTTTGTCAGCTTGATAAAACATCCAAAGCCTATGCTATTTATCAAAAAGAACGCATTATTGAGCGTCACCGCCATCGTTATGAGGTTAACAATGCGTTTGTTGATAATCTTGTAGAGCATGGGCTTGTTATTGCGGGACGCTCTGGGGATGGTTTGTTAATTGAGATGATTGAAATACCTAACCATCCATGGTTTGTTGCATGTCAGTTTCATCCAGAATTTACTTCAACCCCAAGAGATGGCCATCCATTATTTAAAGCTTTTATTGAAGCCGCTTACCATCACTCATTAAAGGATAAGGCATGAATTTAGATTTATGTGGTTTTAATGTCACGACCAATAGCCGCTTTTTTTTAATCGCAGGCCCTTGTGTTATCGAATCAGAAATGTTAGCGATGGAAACGGCGGGCTATTTACAAGAAATTTGTCAAGCATTGGGGATTCATTTTATTTATAAATCTTCTTTTGATAAAGCCAATCGTTCTTCGGGAACAAGCTTTCGTGGCCCGGGTATTGATAAAGGATTAGCGATATTAAATAAAGTAAAACAAGAATTTAAGCTGCCAATTTTAACGGATGTACATGAGGATACGCCGTTAGATGAAGTTGCAGCGGTGGTGGATGTATTGCAAACACCCGCTTTTTTATGTCGACAAACTAATTTTATTCAAAAAGTTGCCGCGCTTAATAAACCCATTAATCTAAAAAAAGGACAATTTTTATCCCCCTGGGAAATGAAGCATGTGGTAGATAAAGCAAAGGCAACAGGCAACGAAGCTATATTAGTATGCGAGCGCGGTGCGTGTTTTGGGTATAATAATTTGGTGTCTGATATGCGTGCTTTAGAAATTATGCGCGAAACAAATTGTCCAATTGTGTTTGATGCGACTCATTCAGTGCAGTTACCTGGCAAAGGAAATGGGGTATCAGGAGGGCAGCGAGAATTTGTACCAGTGTTAGCGCGCGCGGCTGTTGCGGTAGGGGTGGCGGGTATTTTTATGGAAACCCATCCTGACCCTGATAAAGCTTTGAGTGATGGACCTAATTGTTGGCCAATGTCTCAAATGAAGTCATTACTAGAAACGTTGTTAGCGCTTGATGATGTGATTAAAGAACGCGGTTAAACCGCGTTCTTTATAAGATTTAGTCTCGTCCAGAAAATGCACCAAGCAGTTGTAATAAACTGATAAATAAATTATAGATTGAGACAAACAAACCTACTGTAGCCATTATGTAATTGGTTTCACCACCGTGAATAATTTCACTTGTTTGGAATAAAATAAGCCCGGAAGAAATTAATACAAATGCGGCAGAGATGGCCAATTGCAACGCTGGGATATTAAAAAATACACCGGCAATCATGCCTAAAAAAGCGACCATAATACCAATGAATAAAAAACCACTTAAAAAGCTAAAATCTTTTTGCGTAGTTAGTGCATACCCTGATAAGGCAAAGAAAATAATACCTGTGCCCCCTAAAGCTGTAGCAATCAGTTGATGACCATTAGAAAAGTTAGCGATATAAAGATTTAAAATAGGGCCTAAAGTAAATCCTAGAAACCCTGTAAATGCAAAACAGCTGACAAGCCCCCATGGACTATCTTTTAATGCTTGGGTTAAAAACATCAGGCCATAGACACCAACTATCATCACCAAAATATTAAGAGGTGGCATACGCATGGCATAAGAAATGTAAGCCATCATACCACTAAACATAAAAGTTAAGCCAAGTAGTAGGTAGGTGTTGCGTAATACTTTATTGGTAGCCAAAGCAGATGCTCGACCTTGATTAAGCAGGGTAATGTTATCGCGGTTCATAAAAACTCCGACTATTGAAAGTTATATAATTAGTTTAGCATATTCAAACATATGAATATGAAGCTTTAAGTCTAACGAGACTTAATAAGTCTAGCAAGAAAGTTTTGGTTGTTTTATAGTGAATAAATTCGTTAATTAAAAACAAAGATGGTTGAAATTTATACATGACTAAGGTTGCAGCACTGCAGATGTCCTCAAGGGCATCGATTGATAAAAATTTTGAAACCATTATAAGTTTACTTAAACATAATCAAGAGCAAGTGCATGCAAGCCTGGTGGTATTACCAGAAAATGCGCTTTATATTGGGCCTACATCACAAGATTTAAGTACTATTGCTACCAAAAGTGATCAAATAAAAAATAGACTAAGTGATTTAGCACGCTCTTATAATATATGGTTAATTGCCGGGACTATTCCTATAAAAACGGCATCAAACCGAGTACGTGCCTCATGTATCGTTTTTGATAATCAAGGAAAATGTGTAACGACCTATGAAAAAATTCATTTGTTTGATGCAAAAATCTCAACCAACGAAATTTATCAAGAATCAAGTTATATCGAGCCAGGTCATCAGGTTATCACTGTTGATACACCAGTTGGTTGTATTGGTTTAGCGGTTTGCTATGATTTACGTTTTCCAGAATTATTTAGTTCTCTTCGTCAACAAGGTGCGCAATTATTTGCAATTCCCTCAGCTTTTCTAGCTGCTACAGGTAAAATGCACTGGCAGCCGTTATTACAAGCGCGTGCAATCGAAAATGTATGTTATGTTATTGCACCAAACCAGGCAGGTAAACATGAAAATGGTCGAGATACTCATGGCCACTCAATGATTATTGACCCATGGGGTAAAATCTTAATTGAACAATCAAATAATATCAGTGATATTTTAGCGGCTGATGTTGACTTAACTTACTTGGCTAAAATTAGACAGCATCTTCCTTGTCATCTTCATCACGTTTTACAAAAAAATTAGGTAGCATTCATGAATGAGTATTTAAAAAAAGCACAAGATATCATTTTAAAATCTTCGGATTTGGATGAAAATATTATCCGAAATATTCTGCATTCCATGGCGGGGAAAAATATTGATGATGCTGACTTGTATTTTCAAAATTGTCATTATGAGTCGTGGTACTTAGAAGATTCTGAGGTTAAAAGTGGTAGCTTTTCGATTGAAAAGGGTGTTGGACTTCGCGTTATTAGTGGTGAGAAAACAGGCTATGCTTATTGTGATGATATTTTGTCTCAAACGATGAAGCGTGCGGCAGTCGCAGCAAAATCAGTCGCTTTATCGGCAAGCAAATATTCACAAATAAATGCTAAAAAACCCATCAAAATGACACCTGTTTATGGTGCTGAAAATCCTTTGATTAGTTTAAATCATGCGGAGAAAATTGCGTTATTAGAGTCTATAGATAAAAAAGCGCGCAGCCTTGATAATCGAGTAGTGCAAGTCAACGCGTCTTTAAATGGTTGCTTTGAGGCGGTGATGATAGCGGGTTTACAAACCGATTTAATTGCTGATATCAGACCATTGGTAAGTATCAATGTTAGTGTCATTGTTGAAGATGCCCATGGTCGACGAGAAACAGCGCGTGCAGGTGGTGGTGGGCGGGTGACTTATTCTTATTTCACTTATGAGCATCAGGCATTAACTTATGTGCAAGCAGCAGTAAAAGAAGCTTTAATTAATCTTGAAGCAGATGATGCCCCCGCAGGAACGATGCCGGTGGTATTAGGCCCTGGTTGGCCCGGTGTGCTACTTCATGAAGCTGTAGGGCATGGTCTCGAAGGGGACTTTAACCGTAAAGGTTTGTCAGCTTTTTCTGGTAAAATAGGTCAGCAAATAGCCGCTCGAGGCGTGTATGTTGTTGATGATGGCACACTTAAAGACAGACGCGGCTCTTTGTCTATTGATGATGAAGGAACACCTGCTCAATGCACCACACTCATTGAAGATGGGATACTTGTTAATTATATGCAAGACAAACTTAATGCTAAAATAATGAACATGAATTCAACAGGTAATTGTCGCAGAGAGTCTTATGCACATGTGCCCATGCCTAGAATGACGAATACATATATGTTATCAGGTACGCAAAATCCTCTTGAAATCATTCAATCTGTAGAAAAAGGTTTGTATGCTGCTAATTTTGGTGGTGGCCAAGTTGACATTACCTCAGGACAATTTGTGTTTTCAGCCAGCGAAGCTTATCTAATTGAAAAAGGCAAAATAACGCGACCCGTTAAAGGTGCTACTTTAATAGGTAATGGACCTGATATCATGAAAAAAATCAGCATGGTTGGTAATGACTTATCTCTAGACGCAGGCATTGGCGTGTGTGGTAAAGATGGTCAATCAGTACCAGTTGGGGTAGGCCAACCCACATTAAAAATAGATGCATTAACAGTAGGTGGCACACGTTAAAATGATGTTTTAATTTTTTAAATAGAGTAATTAGGGTGAAAATACCATACCAAGGCTTGACAATAAAATTAAGCTTCGATGTAATGGTTGTTTTTAACTTATTAATTTCTTGAAGACACATACCAGATACTTTAATCAAAAAGTCACACCAAAAGCTTGTATTATCTTCTTCTTATCTGCTTTATTTTATTTATACGAATTTGTTTTACAAGTGGCTCCAAGTGTCATGGCTAAATCAATGATGCAAACATTCCATGTCAGTGCAGCGGGATTTGGCGCCATATCTGCGTGCTATTTTTATGCTTATGCACCGATGCAATTGCCAGCAGGGTTGCTTTTTGACCGTTTTGGTCCCCGAAAACTTATTAGCATTGCTCTTTGTATTTGTGCTTTTGGTACTTTGTTTTTTGCGTCGACTAATAGTATTTTTACAGCAGCTCTGGGGCGCTTTTTAATTGGCGGCGGTTCAGCTTTTTCTTTTATTGGTATCTTGGTATTAATTTCAAGATGGTTTCCAGCACGGTATTTTGCCTTACTTGCAGGTACCGCTCAATTAATGAGCTCTATTGGCGCGATGTTTGGTGAGATGCCGTTAGCGATTTTAATCAAACGTTTAGGTTGGCGTGAAGCAAATTTTGTATTATTTGGTATAGGTTTAATTTTAGCTATTTTGCTGTGGCTTTTTATTCGAGATTTTCCTGAAGGCATGCCTAAAATCAATACGCCTAAGCGTTCCTTTAAAGAAGAATGGCGGCGCTTAATGACCGTTTGTCAAAATTTTCATACCTGGGCTATAGGGCTATATGCTTGTGCTATATGGACACCTATTGCTGTCTTCGCAGCTTTATGGGGTGTGCCTTACTTACAACAAAAATATATGATTAACCTTATAACAGCTTCAAGTCTTTGTAGCATGATATGGTTAGGCATTGGTTTAGGTAGCCCACTTTTAGGTTGGTTTAGCGATAAGTTATGCCTTAGGCGTTTAGCGCTTGCCCTAAGTGCTATTTTAGGACTTGTTTCGACCCTCATGATTTTATATGTTCCGGGAATTTCAATAACCCAAATGTATATTATTCTATTTATATTTGGGTTAGGTGCAGGAGGACAAACTTTGAGTTTTGCTGTTGTTAAGGATAATAACTTGCCTGAATTCGTTGGCACGGCTTCAGGTTTTAATAATCTAGCAGTATTAATTGGGGGCGCAATTTTTCAACCAATTATTGGTATTATCTTACGTAATAGTGAAAAAGTGACGTCTTTAACGGGCATAAGTGCTTATTCATTATCAAGTTATAACAAAGCCTTAGTTATTATGCCAAGTTGTTATGCTTTAAGTTTGTTGTTAGTGCTATTTTTAATCAACGAATCGCATCCTGAAAAAAAATATTAATATTGGTTTATTCAAAGGCTTAGCGTCTTAATATTGCATTTTAAATAGCTTTAAAAGCAGCTTAATTTTCTTATGCTATACTTATTTAACCAGTTCAGACTGGTGTTAGATATTAAAATTTATAAGGAGATAAATATGGATAACAAACAAGCAAATAACTGGCAAGAAGCAAATCAAGCAAATCAAGCAGGTTATGGTCAAGGTGGACGTGAAGGCCAACAACATCATCCAAAAGAAAAACAATCACCTCAGCATCAAGGTCAGCAAAAACAAGAAAAATGCCAACCTTGGGATAAAGAATAAGTTTTAAAATACTGGGGTCATCATTGACCTCAGTATCCGTCGACTTTTAATTTTCATAAACTTTTAAATTTTTCAAAGACATCCATATGTTTTCTACATCTTCCATCTCAGTAAATTCTATAATTATTCTATCTGATAAGTATTTTACTACTTGATAGTGTAGTGTGTAGGCAGAATAATTAATTATTATTTTGATAAATCCTTCATTAAATATTGGATGAGAACTAACAACACTTGCGCTTATAGGTGATATATCAATTATTGTTAGAGGAAATGAAGCGGTAAATGCTTGAATGATCTTGTTTGGGTTCTTAATTCTAAAGTATTGTCTACGTTCTTTCATAACGTTCACCTATTCATTAAAAGTTGTGGCTATTTAGCAAGTTACTTTAAAGTATAGGTGATCAATTTTTAAACAATTTTTATTATGATTAAAATACCTATGAACGTAATAAGCGGGTTATAAATCTATTTAAAATAAAACATAAAATGGTACAAATGATAAGTATCATTAATAAAAAACCAAATGTTTTAGCATAATGCAATTTAAATGCGAGCGTGGTAATTTTGCTAGGATTAACTACTGCTGTCAGGTTAGCGAGTTTACCTGATAAAAACCCACCTAATCCCAATGATACGAAAAAAATACCCATCATAGTGCTTACTTTGGCCCGATTGGCTAGAGTTGTAATGGCTGCTAGGCCAACTGGTGAGAGATAAAGTTCAGCTATGGCGATAAGAAGATAAGCCGGCATAAACCATAGTGGTGATAGTAAAGCTGCATCGGTGCTGCTATAACAAAGCCGGGTAATTAATGTATATGCTATAAGCATAAAAATCATCGCCAAAAAAAATTTATCACCCACACTAAAGCGCTGATTAAATGTATCAATTTTAGAAGGTTTACGCGTTAAGATATAACCAAAAATAAGCATACCTAAGCTTTGAATGGCCACATAATAAGGTGGCGGAAAAGACATACCAAGAAAACAAGGGTTAACGGCTCTTGCTAAAAACAAGGTTAAAGACAAAAACATTTGAAAATAAAAAGCCCAAAACATAATAGAAATAATACATAAAAGGCCGATAACTAAAGTTTTACGAGCTTGCTCCTTGGGTTCACTTTTCACAGTTTTAACCATATAGGCAATTGAGATAATCACAACTAAACCAAATAAAATATTAGCAAACCGTGGATTCGCCAATATATTAAAAGCTATAAACCATAAGGCTGTGATTAAACCAAGTGCTTTTAAAATTTTTATCGGGTGATAATGGTGGATGCGATAATCGGCAATGCGATAATATTGAATGCCAAAAACAAAAACTACAAAAGCAATAATTAAACCAAATGCAGCGCTAAAAAATGAAATAGACCAACCAAACCAGTAATTTAATTGACTAGGCAGGGTGGTGCCCAAAATTATACCAAGGGTAATACCCAGATAAAAAATGGTAAAACCATTTTCTCGAAGTGGAGAATGAGTTGGATATTCATTACCCAATAGTGAAGAAATATTAGGTTTTAGCAAACCAGTACCTACAGCAATACCAGTTAAAGCCATAATAAGCGCGGTTTCACTGGCCACAATTGTAAGTAAACCATAACTAACAAATAAAAATAAAATGCCAGCAAGAATGGAGCGTTTTTGTCCTAGAAGATGGTCAGCAATAAAACCACCGATGATAGGTGATAAATAGGTTATGGCCGTAAATGATGCGACTAAATCATAGATGGGTCTGTCTTCCCATTCAAAGTGCTGTGTAAGATATAGCGCAAGAAGCGTTTGTATTACATAAAAACCATAGCGTTCCCACATTTCAGTGGCAAAAAAAATTCGCAAGGAAGGAGGTTGTTTTAAATTATTGGTATCCACACAAACTCGATTGTAAAGCTAAAATTTAAACTTAAATAGTATAATAATCACCATCAGTTGTATATTCTTAAGTGTTTAAATTGGTATATTTGCTTACTTTAAATGCAAATTTTTAAAAAAAGTAAATTGTCGATCAATAAAAAATACTGATTAAGCTTGATTGGCTTGTAAATAAACAGATTAATCCTGAGCAGCATAAAAAAGGGCCAAATGGAATGGGCGTGTTCTTGCCTTTTCGTGTAAAAAATAAATAAATTGCACCAAAAGTCGCACCAGATAAAGAGGCAACTAATAAGATAAGGGGTAACTTAGTCCAGCCAAACCAAGCTCCATACGCTGCAAACAATTTAAAATCACCATGTCCCATACCAATTTTTCCGGTGACAAGATAAAAAATTTGCATAATAGACCAAAGCACTAAATATGCCCCACATGCACTAAACATCGCTTCGGGAAGGGTCGTAAACAAAGTATAATAATTGGCAATCAATCCAAGCCATAGCAGGGTTAATGTTAAATTATCAGGCAGTAAAAAATGTTCTAAATCAATAAAAAAAAGAGCAATATTTATCCAAATAAATAAGGATATAAATATTAATAAAAAATCAATGCCAAAATGCCAAGCCGCCAGAAGGCTTAATAAACAGCACATGATTTCAATAGCAGGATAAAGAATAGATATGGATGCTTGACAATATAAACACCTTCTTTTAAGTATTAACCAACTTAAAACAGGAATGTTGCAATAAAAAGATAAAGTATGATTACAGGATGGGCAAAAAGAGCGTGGTAACCATAAGTTAAATACTTGAGATGCGGGTTTTTCAGGAAGATTAAGTAAAACATGACAATCGGACTGCCATTGCTGTTTTAACATGATAGGTAATCGATAAATCAATACATTAATAAAACTGCCAATCATCAAAGTGATAAGCCCAAAAAAAATAAAAAACACGTATTGATGAGTATGTGTTAATTGCCAAATAAGCATCATTTTTAAACCACGGAACCTAATTTAAATATGGGTAAATACATCGCAATGACCAACCCACCAACTAAAACCCCTAAAATAGACATAATCAAAGGCTCGAGTAAGCTGCTTAGTGAATCAACTGCGTTATCAACTTCCTCTTCGTAAAAATCAGCAATTTTACCAAGCATGGATTCTAATGTACCTGATTCTTCACCAATCGCGGTCATTTGAATCACCATATTTGGGAAAATATGCGTATTGGCCATAGCTTTTTGAAGAAGCTGCCCGCTTGATATTTCTTCTTTAATAGACTGAGTGGCATTGGCGAAAATAATATTACCGGTTGCACCTGATACGGCTTTTAAAGCATCAACAAGCGGTAAGCCTGCAGCAAAAGTGATTGAAAGTGTGCGGGCAAAACGGGCAATGGCTGCTTTTTCAAGAATTGGCCCAATGATGGGTATTTTAAGTAAAATTTTATCAACTTGATGTGCAAAATGAGTTGAATGTTTCATAAAATATAAAAAAGAATAGACACCGATGCCTATAAAACCAAACATGATATACCAATAAGCTTGGAAAAATTTAGATAGACGAATCACCATTAAGGTCAAAGCAGGCAAGTCGGCACCAAATCCTTGAAAAAGCGATTGAAATTGGGGAACCACAAATACCAGCAAAATAGCTGTCACCACAAAAGCAACAACTAAAACAGCACTTGGATAAGTTAAAGCTTTTTTTATTTTCTTTTTGATAATTTCAATTTTTTCTTTATAAGTGGCAATTTTGTTTAACATAATATCAAGTGAACCTGATTTTTCACCAGCATCAACTAAATTACAAAATAGCTCATTAAAAAATTTTGGGTGTTTGGTTAGTGATTCAGCCAATGATAAGCCAGTCTCTACATCTTTTCGTATGGTATCAATTAATACTTGCATACGTTTATTTTTTTGGCCTTTTATGATTACATCAAAAGCTTGAATCAGGGGTATGCCTGCATTAATCATGGTTGCAAGCTGTCTTGTAAAAACAGTTATATCGGCTGATTTTATTTTTTTATTTTTTTTGTCAAATAAAGGTTTTCGTTCTTTGGCAATAGCGCGGATGATAATACCTTGTTTGTGTAACATGGCTTTAGCGATACCAAGGTTAGAGGCTTCAATATTGCCGTCTACTTTGATACCTTGGCGATTTAAGCCATTCCACTTATAGACGATTTTAGTTTGTTTTTTATTTTTCATGTTTATTCAACAGTTACTCGATTAACTTCTTCAATGGTGGTAACGCCTGCTTTAATTTGCTCTAAGCCAGACTGATACATAGTTAGCATACCTTCTAGCTGTGCTTGCTTTAAAATTTCTAGCGAATTACCACCTGACATGATAATTTCACCTAATTTTTTTGACATATTCATAACTTCAAACAAGCCCTTGCGTCCTTTGTATCCTTGATTGTTACAAAGACTGCACCCCTGTGCTTTATATAAAGTTATTTTATTTGCTTCATCCTCAGTAAAGCCAAGCTCAATTAAACTTTTAGGCGTAATGTCATCACGCTTAACTTTACAAGAGTCGCATAATTTACGCACTAACCGTTGAGCAATCACAAGACTCACTGAGCTTGCAATATTAAAAGAGGGTACACCCATATTAAGCAAACGTGTAAGTGTTTCAGCCGCACTATTGGTATGTAAAGTTGATAACACTAAATGCCCCGTTTGTGCCGCTTTTATAGCAATTTCCGCCGTTTCTAGATCGCGAATCTCCCCAACCATGATGATATCTGGATCTTGGCGTAAAAAAGAACGTAAGGCGTGAGAGAAAGTTAGGCCGGCCTTAGTGTTAATATTGACCTGATTAATTCCTTGTATTTTAATTTCAACTGGGTCTTCAGCTGTGGAAATATTGAGCTCTTTCCTATTCAAAATATTTAAAGCGGTATAAAGCGACACAGTTTTACCACTACCTGTGGGACCTGTGACTAATATCATGCCTTGAGGTTTCTCAATAGCATGTAAAAAAAGTTTTTTCTGGTGAGAGCTAAAACCTAATGCTTCAATACCTAATTTAGTTGAGCCTGGGTCTAAAATACGCATCACAATTTTTTCACCACCAATTGTCGGACATGTGCTTACGCGAAAATCAATTGAAAGGGTGGAAGATAATTTCATCTTAAAACGACCATCTTGAGGAACCCGACGCTCAGAAATATCTAGATTAGACATAATTTTGATACGTGATGTAATACGACTGGCCAAATTAATAGGCGGTGATGCAATTTCTGTTAAGACACCATCTAAGCGGTATCTGATACGATAAGCACGTTCATAGGGCTCATAATGAATGTCAGATACGCCTTTTTTTACGGCATCAATAATAATTTTATTGATGAATTTAACCACCGGCGCATCCATGCTAGTAGCATCAATGACCTCTGATTCAGGCGCTTCATCGGCTGATATCTCTAAACCATCTAACTCACCATGGTCATTAACATAATCATTTAAACCTTGGCTTTCCTTTTCGCTTAATAATATATCGATGATATCAATAAGCTTATTAGTTTCTACCACCACAGGATTAACATGTAACCCGGTATGAAAATGTACTTCTTTTAAAGCAACTTGTTTACTTGGGTCATCTATGGCGAGAAATAAATGATTGCCATGGGTATAAAGTGGCAAAATAGTATGGCGTTTAATAAGTTTTTCATTAACTAAAGTTACCGGCAGTGCATTTAATTCAACTTCATTTAAATCAACCAGCGGCAAACCAAAATTTTGAGCAATAATTAGCGCAACATGTTTTGAGTCTAAAATGGCTTGTGAAATAAGATATTGTAAAAAGGTTTGATTTTGTTTAGCAGCTAATTTTTGATATGACAATGCCTTTTCTTTATCAAGAAGATTTTCATGCACCATTAATTGGGCTATTCCTTGTAAGCGTATTTCGGCAGCGGCGTCCATATCGATGTAAAAAATGTCACGTATTGTTACTATAGTCAAAAATACTGACTACTGCATTAAATTAATCAATTTTTTAAATATAAAAAAGACTCTAAAAATAATTTATAAACCATTAGGTGTATTTATTTTATTTGCATGCTTATTTTTATATGCTAAAAAATTAAATTTCGACACGTTCATTTATTATGTTGATGAGAGATGCAACAGATAGTTTTTTAAAAAAGTGGTTTGCTTGCTCTGCAGGAATGAGTGTATTACACGAGCTATCCAAGGAGCTTGAAAAAATAAGTTGTTTTCTTAACCAAACGACGGCATTACAGCTTGGTTTTGAAAGCCATGAAGCGTTTAATTTTCTACCATTTCGTTCGCATTGGATAATAACACCGTCTAGATTTTCATATACTCATCTACAAGCGTCATTTGAACACTTACCATTTGCCAAACACACCATAGATTGCATCATCATGCCTTTTTCGAATGTCAATTGCCCTATGAATGATGCTTTTATTAAAGAAATAGATAGTATTTTAAAGCCAGGGGGTTATTTAATCTTCTGGGGGGTCAATCCCTATAGTTGTTGGGGTTACTGGTTTTATACGCAAAAAAAACGTCATTATTTTGAACAATTTAATTTTTTTACTGCTGGAGCTCTCTTAAGAAAAATGAAATGCTACGCTTATAATATGAGTTTTTTATCTTATTTTTATCATTTGCCGCCCCTTAATTCATTATGGTTATTAGAAAATTTAAAAGCAGCTCACGGGTTGGGTAAATTATTCTCGCCATTACCGGCAGGTTTTTTTTGCCTAATGGTACAGAAAAAAATAATACAACATCAGATTGATTTCCAAAAAAATCAGGCTTACATGACTTTATTAGAAACTGGTTTTTTTTAAAATAGAGTTTGTGTCAGTGTGATTATATTTTGTATAATCGCGCTTTTCGTTGTTTTAAAAATAGTTTTATGGCCAATCCTACTATCTACCGTATTATTTTTCGAAATCAAGATGAGGTTTATGAAATGTATGCTCGTTTTGTTGCTGAAAGTGATATGTTTGGTTTTCTTGCTGTAGAAGAGTTTATATTCGGTGAAAATACGACCCTTGTCATTGATCCTTCTGAAGAGCGTTTAAAATTGGAATTTTCTCGGGTTAAACGAACATTTATTCCACTGCATTTAATTGAAAGAATTGATGAAGTTGATAAGCAAGGCATAGGTAAAATTAAACATTTAGGTGAAAAACAGCAGAAAGTTAGCTTATTTCCTTTACCTGAAAAACGGTAAGTGAATTTTCATAAATCTACAGGATAAATCATGTCAATCCCACATAATATAAAAGAAGTGTATGCCAAATCAACGTGCCTATATACTACCAAGGAAATCGAAACTGCATTGGATGCGATGGCAGATAAAATTCATCATGCTTTAAAAGATGAAAACCCTGTATTGCTTTGTGTCATGATAGGCGGGCTAGTCCCTATGGGTAATTTATTACCAAGATTAGATTTTCCGCTCGAAGTTGATTATGTTCATGCAACTCGTTATCGTGGTGAAATTGAAGGTGGTGATATTTTTTGGAAGGTTAAGCCAAGCATTAACTTAAAAAACCGCACTGTTTTAGTTGTTGATGATATTTTAGATGGTGGAATAACTTTAGCTGCTATTATAGATGAAGTAAAAAAAATGGGCGCATCTCGCGTATTAAGTGCAGTATTAGTCGATAAGTATGAAGCACGTTTAGAAGCAGGCCTGTCTTATGCTGATTTTGTAGGCTTGAGAATAGAAAATCATTATATTTTTGGATATGGTATGGACTATCATGAGTATTTGCGTAATGCTCCTGGTATTTTTGTCGTAAATGATGAGCATCAATAACTACAATAATTTATATCAAGCCTTTAGAGGATAATGGAAAAGCATTAAGAGCTATTTTAATTTGCTTGTATAAAATCGGTAGCCATGTTGGTTGTAGACGAGCTAAAGTTGCAGGTTTTGCTTGTCTTAGATCATTAGGGGCAATAATAAGATCTATATGATTAAGTCCCACACGATAGGCTAATAAAAATAATTGATCAATTGCATGGTCCCCTATGGCTAAACAACCTACAGAAAGAGCCTTGCCATGCAAAAAAATATTGTTACCTAAGTTTTTTCTACCATCATAATGTGCATGTAATTTATCAAATTCATTAGGATAGTTAATCATCATAGATAAATGCATGCTGCTAAACGGATTAAAAGTTGTAAGTTTGTAGATTCCTTCGGGAATTTGTTTATCATACTCTTTTAGTTTGGGCCCTAATTTACCACTGATGGCTGTAAGTGGATAGGTATGGATATAATGCCAAATAGTCTCATTTTGTTTAGCCCATAATTCAATTTTACGTTCACGTTTAAAAGCCAACAAAGCTATGTGCTGGGGTGGATATGTCAAATGAGCTTTTTTAAAAAAAGACTTTAATTCAGGCTCGGTCGGAATAGCATATTTTATAAGCGCATGTTCTAAAGCTTCATGCCAATTGGGAGGAGGCGCCATCGCTAAAATAATACATGGTTGTAAAAGAATCAAATATAAAAAAAATCGCAACATAATTATTTTATGAGAAAAAAATAAAGTTATTGTACCAAAAATGATTTTTTATAACAAATTATCTATCATTTTGTATAATATTTGTTATTCTTTGATATAAAATCCAGTGACTTAATCCCAATATAATGCCTAATGTATATCCTAAAATGCAATAAGATAGCGAGTGATTTATACTGGTAAATATAAACCAACTTACTAATAACCAAGAAAAGATTAAAAAATCAATTATTTTATTAAAAGGATAAAGATACATATGCGCGTATAACAGTAAAAAAGACAATTGTGCAGTTATTAATGATAAAATTAAGTAAAAATTAGGAAAAATATTAGATATTAATTTACTGGTTATAAAGTAAAAAATACCATAGGTTACATAAAGGTTTATCCACCAGAACAACGCGCCATTTTTTTTAGTTATAAAGTGTATTAAAACAAAACCAATGAAAAGACATAGCGACAGTAGCTGTAAAATATACCGCACATTAACGCCCATATTTATTAAATAAGATTTAAAATTTTGAAAAAATTTAAATGAACTTAATGGAAAATAGGTGATTACCTCAATTTGATTCATATATAAATCAGCACTAACACCTAAAAAAATTATCAAAAAAAGTAATAAGCTTAAAAAAGCAAGGGTTAGTTGATAATATTTAAGAAATTTTGGAGATAGTTTTTTGGTAGACCATAACCATAAAACATGAAACCATTTGGTCAAAGTAGCATTTAATTTTGTTGAAAGGTATCTGAGAATTAAACCAAATAACCATAATGTAGCAAGTAAGCTTAATAACAAAAATAATAAGCGTGTTGCTGTTTCAGGAGAAAGCTCAACACTTGCCGCTCCTATAAAAGTACCTGGTAAAACATAAACTAGCGCCCAAGCGATACCTGATATCACGTTTGCGATAAGAAATTGTGTTTGATTCATACGCATCATACCAGCAATTACTGGAATGATTGAACGAAGAGGACCAAAAAAACGTCCTATTAAAACACTTTTACCGCCATGACGCGCAAAGTAGTCTTTACCATAAACAAGCCATTCTGGATTATTGCGAAAAGGCCAAATCTTGGGTATTAAATAGTGGAAGCGATAACCAATTGTATAGCTTAAACTATCACCTGCAATAGCCCCAAGAGTAGCAACTATAAGCGTTAAATCAACGCGCATAACCCTTGATCCGGCTAAAAAACCTACCGCTGTCATAGTTACTGAGCCTGGAATGATACTGCCGATAATAGCGAGTGATTCAGCAAAGGAGATTAAAAAAGTAAAAAAAAGTGCAAAGTATGGGTGAGACTGCAACCAAATGGTTAAAGGATGAAGGTAATCAGAGAATAAATGCATAACCTAGACATTCAATGATTGTGCTAATAATGTTTGCAATCTTTTAGTAACATCGGTCATATTCAGCATAGCAACAAAATTTTTCATTTGAGTCATTTCCATATTTTCAAATCCACAAGGATTAATGCCTTTAAAGGGAGTAAGATCCATATCAACATTCAGTGCAAAACCATGATATGTACAATGACTTTTCACACGCAAACCAATAGAAGCAATTTTTTGTTCATTAACATACACACCTGGCGCCTGACATCGAGTGGTTGCAGATATTTGATAACCATTAAGTAATTCAATAAGGGTTTGTTCTAATAAGTTAACAAGGGTACGAATACCTAATTTAGTTCGTGACAAATCAAATAATACATAGACAACGAGTTGTCCTGGGCCATGATAAGTTACCTGACCGCCTCTGTCAGATTGTACTATCGGAATATCTTTAGGGTTAATAATATGTTGTGCTTTACCAGCTTGTCCCTGAGTGTATACAGGAGGATGCTCAACAAACCAGCATTCATCTTCAGTGATCTTTGTTCGATTTAAAGTAAATGTTTTCATTTGTTGCCAAACTGTTAAATAATCTTGTTGGCCTATATGACGAAAATTCATTATAAAACCATTTTAAGTTCAGGAAGTGTTTTTAAAGCTAAAAATAAATCATTTAGTACAGATTTATCTTCAACATATAAGCGCGCAGTTATTGCGATAAAACGTTCATTTTGACTTAAGTTAAACGCTATATTAGCGGTAGGTGTAGTCGGAAAATATTCATAGATTATATTTTTGGTGCATTCGATAAAATTATTTTGGTTAAGGCCAAAAATTTTAACTGGAAAGATGCATGGAAACGTTAATAGTGTTTTAGCTTTATCTAACATAAATATTCCACGATTTAACTTATCCAATGATGAACTTTAATTTTCATCATATCTTTAATTTGACTTAAATAACCACCTTTGGCTAGTTCATTTAAAGCATACAAAGGCTTTTTGTCTAGTACTTGGTCATCTAAACGAATCACCAAATAGCCTATTTTTTGATGTTTACGAATCGGTGCTTTTAAAATATCGATGGTTTCAGTGACAACTGTTAAATGGTTGTATTGACCTGTTGGAATAGTGATATACGCATTTTGCAGAAGACCACTAGCAAGTTCATTTGACTGACCATAATAAACAGGCAGCTTAGTAATGGTTTGATTTGCTGAATATAATTTATGTGTTTCATAAAATCGAAAGCCATAATTTAATAATCTTGAACTATCCTCAGCGCGAACCGCTTCACTGGGTGATCCCATAACAACCGCTAAAAGTCGCATATTATGTCGTTTAGCTGAGGATACTAAACAAAAACCAGCTTCATCTGTATGTCCTGTTTTAATACCATCTACGCTTTCATCACGCCAGAGTAAACGGTTACGATTGGGTTGTTTGATTTGATTAAAAGTAAACCATTTTTGACCATACCAATGATAATATTGCGGAAAATCATGAATTAGCCTAACCCCAAGCAAAGCCAAATCTTTAGCGGTAGTAAAGTGATTTTTATCAGGAAGGCCAGTACTATCCGTAAAATGGCTGTGCGACATGCCGATTAATTGTGCCTGTTGATTCATAAGAGTTGCAAATTTAGCTTCACTACCACCCAAATATTCTGCCATTGCAACACAGGCATCATTACCAGAATCAACAATAATGCCTTGTAAAAGATCAGATATAGCAATATTTTGACCTTCTTTAATAAACATTTTAGAGCCTGTCATTTTCCAGGCTTTTTTGCTGATATGTACTTTATCATCCAGATGGATTTGTTCATTTTTAAGCGCGTTGGATGCTACATAAAGTGTCATCATTTTGGTTAAGCTTGCCGGTGGTAGGCGTTTATCGCTGTGTTTCTCTGCAATAATCTTGCCACTGTATGTATCAATTAAAATATACGCTTTTGCCCGAATTAAAGGAGGCGATGGTATAATAAGCATTTTCGGTGAGTGAACTTGATTGGGTGCTAAGATTGATTCTGCAAAAGAAAGTGAGCTATTTAGCGCAAAGTAACCAGCAATCATAATATTCAAAAAAAAAGAACGGCGCATGATATACCCTAAAAAATAAGTAAAGCAATGTTATCACACACAATAAAGTACGCCAATCACATGAAAATAATTACGTTTCTAAGGCGTCAATAATAACACGGGTACCTTTAAAACCATTTCCAGGAAGTTCAATGAACTCCTCATTCAGCCATTGCGCATCTTCGATGAACATACGTACACACCCATGACTTGCTGGAAACCCTGGAACAGAAGAGCTGCCATGCAAAGCAAATCCACGAAAAAAATGCATACAGTAGGGCATAGCCGCACCACCATTATTACCATCTGCTCTTACTGGGAAAGCCGTTGATATACAATCGATATCTTGTTTGCGAATAATTCTAAACGCCCCACTTGGGGTATGGCATTCACCGCGTGCGCCACAATGACTCATGCCCGGAGAAATAGGGCCCCACCAAATAAGTTCCCCTTGAGCATCATAAGCGGCCCAGGCAAGATTTTTTTGACTAATATAAATGGTTTTTTCACCTTGACTATTAATATAGCGGGGAAAAGGTGCAACATCATAAATAGTAAGTTTGTCTAAGTTTTTAGGGATGGCAATAATAAAGCCAGGTTTAAGAGCCACATTAAGACGATTGATACGCTTAACAACATCTTGAGCTTCTAATGTTGGGAATAAAGTATCCCAGTTTTCACCATATTTAATTTTAAGACAAAAATAATCAGGATGATGACATAACCGCTCGCCAAAACGGGTTTGCGCAAAACTTTGAGAAAAAAATAACGTAACTAATAACCAGAACAACAATAGGTGAGGCATATTTTCCTCTTTATAAAAAGGATGATGTATAAAATATCGACTAATTTCTTAAAAACTTAATTCTTTTTGGCGAATTTTTATGCATATAAGACTTTTTTTGCATTTAAAGCTAGAGGATATATAAAGTTTTAATCAAACAATGGCAGTCATATTTTTTTTTCTAGCGTATACTAAGCACCTTTAAATTTTAAAAAGGTGGAATTTGCCATGAGTTGGCTCAAAAAGTTAATACCTTCTATGGTTAAAACAAGTAGCTACGAAAAAAAAGGTGTGCCAGAAGGTTTATGGTTAAAATGCGTGAGTTGTCAAACGGTTCTTTACAGTACCGAACTATCTAAAAATCTTTCTGTTTGTCCTTCGTGTCAACATCATCATCGTATTTCAGCACGCACACGTTTGCATTATTTTTTAGATCCACAAACCTTTAGTGAATGTGCTTCCCATCTTGAACCTGTTGATAGACTTAAATTTAGGGATTCTAAAAAGTACAAAGACCGCATTAATCAAGCGCAAAAAGCTACCAATGAAAAAGAAGCGTTCATTATGGGTACTGGCAGATTGCAAAAGCGACCATTGGTGGTTGCAGCGTTTGAGTTTGACTTTATGGGTGGCTCAATGGGGGCAACCGTTGGGGACAAATTTGTTCGAGTCATTGATATAGCCATTAGTCAAAGCCTACCGTTTGTTTGTTTTACTGCAAGTGGGGGCGCGCGCATGCAAGAGGGTTTATTTTCATTGATGCAAATGGCTAAAACTTCAGCAAGTGTCGCGAATCTTGCTAAACATAACCTGCCTTTTATCGTGGTATTAACTGACCCAACAATGGGTGGCGTTTCAGCAAGTTTTGCAAGCCTTGGCGATATTATTATTGCTGAACCCAAAGCACTTATTGGCTTTGCTGGCCCTCGTGTGATTGAACAAACCGTTAGGCAAACATTGCCAGAAGGGTTTCAGCGTAGTGAGTTTTTATTAGAACATGGGCACATTGACATGATCGTAGCGCGACAAGATTTACGTTCAACCATTGCTGAAATCTTAGCTAAATTAATGCACGATACGGTTTCTCATTAAATGATTGGATCGCATGAATTACAAACATGGTTAACTAAGCTTGATAATCAGCATAACCAAGAAATTCAGCTGGGTCTAACACGTGTGCTAAGTGCGGCACAAAGATTAAAGCTATTAAATCCTCCAAGTTATGTGATTACTATTGGGGGTACGAATGGCAAAGGTGCTACAGTTGCCGCTTTAGAAGCTATATATCTGGCAGCTGGCTACGATGTTGCTAGCTATACTTCACCCCATTTAAACTGTTTTAATGAACGTATTAGATTAAATAAACAACCAATAGCTAACCAAGACTTGGTTGCCGCATTTAAGATAATTGCAACTCTAGATAATGCTCGTGAGCTTACTTATTTTGAAACCACAACGCTTGCGGCATTATGGTATTTTAAGCAATGCGAGCCGGCTATTTTATTGCTTGAAGTGGGGTTAGGCGGACGCTTAGACGCCACTAATATTATTGACAGCGATTTAACAATTATAACCACAGTTGCAAAAGACCATGAAGCATATCTTGGCAATACGATTGAACTTATTGCTTATGAAAAAGCGGGTATCATGCGTCACAATAAACCTTGTATTTATGCAGATAAGCACGCCCCACAAAGCTTAGTGAATTATGCCCACAAGCTTTGCTGTCAACTTATCAGACAAGACGTCGATTACACACAAAAAATAACAAGCAATGCATTAGAATTGAGCGCTCACGAGTTCCAAATCAAAATTCCACATCCAAAATTTCATCCTAATTCAATTTCTGCTGCGATTATGGCCGTGCGTAACATGCAAAATTTATTACCCGTTACCGTTCAAGCACTTCATCAAGGATTAAATAATATTCATTTAGATGGTCGCCTACATTGGCTCAAAACTCCCCAGCTTTGCCCTTGCTTGATTGATGTTGCACACAACCCACAAGCGGCACGCTATCTCGCAAATTATTTGGTGCGTTATAAACCTCAAGGTAAAATTTATGCTATTTTTTCAGCCTTAAATGATAAAAAGCATGAAAAAATAATTGAGCCATTCTTGCCTCTTGTGGATGAGTGGTTGGTAGTGATAATGTCAAGTTCGCGGGCAGCCACAGCTAAGCAATTACAGCAAGCATTCGCTACACATGGCATTACGCAACAGATATGTTATAGTAATTTTTCATTAGCAATGACCATGATTGAAAAAAAAGCCTCAAGTAACGATTTGATTTTAATATTTGGCACTTTTTTATTGGTAAGTGAGGCATTATCTTATTTAGAACATGGGAAAATATAAAATGAAATGGGTTTTTGATGAACGTTTAAAGCATCGTTTAGTAGGTGTGATTGTTTTACTCATTTTGGCAATAATGGTTGTTCCATCTATCATGAAAACTTCTGCTTATTCATCAGATAACAAACATACACTGGCTTTAAAGCTGCCCCCTAAACCTAATTTGCCTAAATTAGAGCGCGCGGATAAAGTGCAGATAGCATTTAAAACACCCGCTGATTCTCATCCTAAAACTCAGTTATCACCTCCAAAAAAAGCACAATCTAAATTACCACAATTAATACTTGATAAGCAGTCCGCTCATATACATGCAATGAGTTTGGCAGCGGATAATCATGAGTTTAAAAATAACATTTCTAGAGGTGTCATTAAAAAACAAATTTCTCACCAAAAAATAAAGAAAAAACCAATTAAAAATCCAAGGACACAAACTTCTTATGTCATACAATTGGCTAGTTTTTCAATAAAGAATAACGCCTTATTTTTGGCAAATAAGCTAAAAAAACATGGTTATCAAACTCGTATAAAACGTACTCGAAGTCAGGATAATTGGGTTTATCAAGTATTAATTTATGGATTAGCCAAAAAGCAAACTGCGATAGCGATAAAAACCGAGCTAGCTCATACCATGAAATTAAATGGTTTGATTATTCCCATCTCTAGGATTAGTTAATATGGCACAATGGCACGGAATCGATTGGCTTATTGTAATTATTATGACACTTTCAGTCATAACTGGTTTGGTGCGTGGTTTAATAAAAGAATTACTCGCTTTAGGTATATGGGCCTTAGCGTTTTGGGTTGCTTATCACTATGCCGCATTATTAGTACCTTTTCTAAAAAATTATATCGGTGATGCTACCACCCAACAGGTTGTTGCTTATACGGTAATGGTTGTATTGGTTTTATTTGCAGGAGGCCTAGTTAGCTTGCCGTTAAATATGGTATTAAAAAAGGCAGGTTTAAGCAGCATAGATAGATTACTTGGTGTATTGTTTGGTTTTATAAGAGCTACATTTTTAATTGGTTTTTTAATCATGATATTATCATTAAGCCCGTTGATATATCAAAATTACATCAAAAATTCGACGTTATGTGAATATTTTGAGCCGGTAAGTTTCTGGCTAAAAAATTGGATGCCTGATGTGGTTGAAAAAATACAACAAATGGATTTATATCCCGCATCTAAAAAACTAGACCATAAACCTAAAATATCTCCCACTACTAAAAATTTAAATGTTAATAGATATGAAGACTGGGTTGCCTTTGATTAATTTTAAAAACAGCTAAATGAGTATTTATTCACTTAAATCATTATAACACCCCAATATTTACCCTCTCTTATAATTTAAAGTTATTTAAGTTTTAAGTTTTAAGTTCTAACTTAGGATATTAATAACCTAACAATAAAGTTGATGAATTTTTATATATTCAAAAACTGTTTTAGGCAAGTATATATGTTTTTTATCATTGCTTTTAATGGCATGACGAATGTTAGTAGAAGATATGTCGTATCGGCCGGCGTTATAAAAACATACATATTTCTTAGTTTTGGTTAAAAGAGTGCTCAAATCACCGGTGACAAATGGTTTTAAAAAGGTGGTTATCGATTTATCGGGGGTTGCTGAATGAGGGCGATCTATAATTAGTAAGTTGCCTAAAGTGATTAATTTTTGCCATTGATACCACGATGATAAATGCTTCAAGCAGTCAGCCCCTAGAAGCAGTGTTATTGGTAATTCATTGCCTAATTCAGCGCGAAAATCCTCTAAAGTTTTAACCATATAAGATGGTGTTTGGCGAATGATTTCACGCGTATCAATCTTAAAAATATCAGGATTTAAATTATATTCATTTAAACCCAATTCAATCATATGAACACGGTTGGCTGCCGGGGCGCTAGGGCGATTTTTGAGGATATTTTGTTGGCAGGGTAAAAAAACAAAACGGTCAAAATGACACAGCGTTTGAATATGGCGGGCGATAGTTAGATGACCGCAGTGAATTGGGTCAAATGTTCCGCCGTAAATAATTAAATTATTCAAGCCAACCTACTTGTTTTCTTAAACATAAACTTAGTCCAATGCATTCTAATCTAGGCCATAGCAAAAATATTTGATTGGTTTTTATACATTTATCAAGACGCATACATGCTTCTAGTAATTTTTTTAAAAAAGAATAATCAAATTCTGCGATAACATTATGATAAAGCGGTATACGGTGACTCCATATTTTTAAATCTTGTGCTTGTTGTTTAAAATTTTTAGAATTTTGTCGAACTTCAATCAAGATTAATAAACATCTTATAAGTTGTGAAAAATGCCATAAAACTAAAGTTTCTTCCGATTTATTGACCTCGGTTTGTCGTAAAATATCAAGTACACGTTTAGAGTCTTTAAGTAAACATGCCTCTTCTAATTCGAAAATATGATAGTGACACTGGTTGAGCAAATGTTGATGTACAATACTTACGTCAAGAACTTCGTCTTTATCAATAATTAAGCTTAATTTATCTAAAATTTGTTGAGCCGCCAGCAGATTGTTTGCCGTATATTGTTGAATTAATTCAGGTATTTTATCATCGAAAAAAGGTGTGATATGTTTAAGTTCAGTATAAAGCCACTTTGTTACCGTAGTAATATTGGGTTTCAAACATTGTATGACTGTAATCCCTGAATGATTTAAATGCGCTTTGACTGCAGCTTGAGATAATGTCGAAGAATGCAGAATCAATAAATCGTCGGTATGAGTACAATTTAAATAAGATTGTATAAAATTATTGGCCTCAGCTTCTAAATTTTTTTTCTCATAAATCATTTCAATAAATTTATATTGACTAAAAAGCGAGTGAGTTTGAGTCAGTTCATGTAAATATTGCCAATCTTTAACCGTTTCTAAATAAATCCTGTGTCGTTCAATATCTACATCAGCATCATATTCAAATAATTGTTTTTGCCAACTTGATTTTAACGTAGCAATCACTTGATTTTTTTGAACATAATCCTCGCCGATTACAATATATAAACGCGCAGTCAGTTTGATAGGTGCAACAAAGTTAAGGTTGTTATGTTTGATTAGCATTGCCTAATAATGACCTGATTCGACCGCAGGCAAACCCGGGCGCTTACTAATTCGGCTTAATAATTTAGAAACTGCTTCTTGATGCATTTCACGATAGATTAGAGCTTCCTCAGCATTAGAGCTTAAAATACGATTATTATTAACAGTAAGCTGTCTTGTTACGATGATTTTTTGAGTAGGGATAACCTTATGCTGGCTAGAAGTTTGTAAAGAAAAATAAAGAATGTAATTTAATTGATATTGTCTTGGTGTGGTACTGGCACTGACATTACTGATAATTTGTTGAATTTCATCATGCTCGATATGCAGTTCGTAATACGCTTTAGACGTGACAGACACATTGGTTGCTTTGAAGGCATTGGTCAGCATTGGTTTTAAATCACGCTGACCTTGGTCAATAATAATGGCAATTTGGTGTAACCAAGTGGGTAAATTATCATAGTTGCGTAACTTAAACCCACAGCTTGTGAGTAATATCAGTAAGAAAAAAGGCCATCTAGTCTTGGACATTACTTTATCACAAGATTAATAAGGTGCCGATGATTAACCACAATGGCTTTATGAAAAGCTTTATGTTGTTCTTGACTAATGTGTTGTTTAGCAAGTTTTATAAGGTCTTCATCGGTGGTTTCAATTGATGTTTGAAATTGACCTTTAAGCTTACCATTGACTTGCACAATATAATTGACTGTTTCAACCTTAAGTGCTGACTTATCAACTTTAGGCCAGGGAGCGTCGATGATAATTTTTTCAAACCCTAAGGCACTCCATAAATGATGAGTGATGTGAGGTGTAATAGGCGCAAGTAAGCGCAGTAAAATACTTAAACCTTGGACAATTTGCTGTTTATCTATATCTGTACAAATTTCATAGGAAGATAACTCATTAAACAGTTTCATCGAACCTGAAACGACTGTATTAAATTGCTGACGCTCATAATCATGATTGGCCTGCATAAGGATTTGATTGATATGATAACGCAGTTGCTTGACCTTAGATGTGGCTTCTGACCAATCTTGGTTAGAATTGTTATCAAATGATCCGTCATTAACCTCTTGGCATAATGATTTGTGTTGTTGAGCAAAAGCCCAAACACGTTTTAAAAAGCGATGAGCGCCTTCAACACCGCTATCTGACCATTCCAAAGAGCTATCAGGGGGGGCGGCAAAAAGAATGAATAAGCGCGCGGTATCAGCACCATACTTATCAATCAAATCATTAGGGTCAACCACATTCCCTAATGATTTAGACATTTTATGACCATCTTTTAACACCATGCCTTGCGTTAACAAGGCATTAAACGGCTCATCCGAATTAACCAAGCCTTCATCACGCATGAGCTTGTGAAAAAAGCGGGCATAAAGCAAATGCATCACGGCATGCTCAATACCACCAATGTATTGATCAACTGGTGTCCAATATTTAGCCCTATCGTCTAGCATCGCATTATCTTGATTTTTACAAGCAAAACGGGCGTAGTACCAGGAAGACTCAACAAAAGTATCAAATGTATCACTATCACGCATGGCTTCTTGTCCGCATTTTGGACAATCTACTTGCATAAATGCACTATCTTGGGCTAAGGGTGAAGCACTGCCATCTAGACAAATATTTTCAGGTAATTTAACCGGAAGAGCATCCTCTGCCACAGGCACCACGCCACACATCTCACAATGAATCATGGGAATGGGCGTACCCCAATATCGCTGTCTAGAAACGCCCCAATCGCGTAAACGATAACAAACGGTGGCTTTGCCTAATCCGTGTTCAGTTAGATAAGCTGTGATAGCACGCATGGCTTCTTCACAAGTTAAATTATTAAATTGTTCAGAATTAACAAGTACGCCATCCCCTATAAAAGCACTTTTGTTGTAATCATGCAGAGGCGCGGCGATAACAGGTTTAAGCGGTAGATTATATGCTTTTGCAAACTCCCAATCACGCGGGTCATGAGCGGGTACGCTCATCACAGCACCTGAGCCATATTGCATTAACACAAAGTTTGCAATCCAAATGGGTAATGCTTGTTGTGTAACGGGATGTTGGGCTGTGAAACCTGAGTCAATGCCTTTTTTCTCCATGGTTGATAAATCTGCTTCGGCTAAGCGCACTCCTTGGAAGCCATCAATAAACTGCTTAACTTTGGAACAACGCTTCGCAGCTTCTTTAGCTAAAGGATGGTCAATAGCTACCGCTAGATAGGTAACACCCATCAGGGTATCAGCGCGGGTGGTGTAGACCCGTAAACGCTTTGAAAAGTTGGTGATGTTAAATTGGATATCACAACCCTCAGAGCGTCCTATCCAATTACGCTGCATTTGTTTAACTTGAGCAGGCCAATTAGGTAAATTATCAAGGCCTGTTAGTAATTCATCGGCATAAGCCGTAATTTTTATAAACCACTGTGGTATTTCACGGCGTTCAATTAATGCACCAGAGCGCCATCCTCGACCATCGATGACCTGCTCATTGGCTAAAACGGTATTATCAACAGGATCCCAATTAACCACGGCATTTTTGCGATACACCAATCCTTTTTCAAAAAGCTTAATAAAAAACCACTGCTCCCAACGATAGTAATCAGCATCACAGGTAGCAAATTCTCTTTTCCAATCGTAAGCATTGCCAAGTTTTAAAAACTGCGCTTTCATGGCTGCAATATTTTGTTCTGTCCACTGAGCCGGTGGAATCTTATGTTTGATGGCTGCATTTTCGGCGGGCAATCCAAACGCATCCCAGCCTATGGGTTGTAAGACATTTTTACCCAATGCACGTTGGTAGCGCGCAATAACATCACCCAAAGTATAATTGCGCACATGCCCCATATGTAATGTGCCACTTGGGTATGGAAACATCGATAAGCAGTAGAACTTTTCTTTATTCAAATCTTCAACAACGTTAAAACTTTGTTTTTTAAGCCAAAATTGTTGGGCTTGTTCTTCTATTTCGCGATGATGATAGCTTGTATCCATAAATGTCTAGTTTGTCGGCAATAAAGTGGGTAAGGATAACGTCTCTTATCTTTAGCAGCAATACTTAGTGACAAGTTTCATATAACCCTTAGACAACCAGTGATAAGACAATGAAAAAAAGAGCGGCAATTATCACCGGTGTATCTCCCCACCTGACCCACAATGTGCTACCACTCATAGGGTAAAGTGTTGATTTTAGTACCCCTGCTTTGAAAGCAGGCAAAGAATCAATAAGTGTACCTTGAGCATTAATAACAGATGATAGCCCATCATTATTTGCGACTACTTGATAGCGTGCACTGGCAAGTGATAATGCTTGAGCCATTTGTAATTGCTGATAGGAAGCAAGCGAGTGACCAAACCAACCATTATCGCTGATGGTCACAATCCATTCGGCTTTAGGAAGTTGGGCGCGTAAAATTTGACTATGAGCTAATTCATAACAAATGAGTGAAGCAATGGGGTGATGTTGAACATAAACTGGTGATTGTTGCGAGGCGCCTGGCATTAGATTAGCCATAGGTATCCCTAAAAGTTTACTCATACGTTTCAAAGAGTTGGGAATATATTCACCAAAAGGCACTAAATGTTGTTTTAAATAAAGGCCATTGGCCGTACCCAAACTCATTAAGGCATTGAAATAAGCGGGTGATGTTTGGTGATGCATGCGGTGTGGAATACCAAACAAAATGGCACTGCCTGCCGTTTTGGCCGAGCGCTGTAAATTATCAAGATAGTCATGAATATAGTCAGCTGGAATAGGCAGGGCGGACTCAGGTAATACAATTAACTGCGTTCCTAATAATTTTTGAGTTTCATGCTGATAACGATAAAGCAGTTGCTCAAACAGCGCCTCATTCCATTTATCACGCATTGATAAATTTGCTTGGATAACACCAACACTTATGGGTTTATCACTCTGATGAATTGAAGGTAGTGTTTGCAGACTCAAGCCACCCAGATAAAGCCCTACCAAAAAGAATGTATAAATCATGCGCTTATAAGCGTAACTATGAGCTATATAAACGCATAAAGTGGCACTTAAACATACCAAAAAACTTACACCATACACACCTATAAATGGTAAATAAAACTTAAATGGTGTGTTTATCTGACTAAATCCCAATAATAACCATGGGAAACCGGTTAATAAATGCGCGCGTAAATATTCACATAAAACCCAAAGGCTACTAAATAAGAATCCTGACAAAAGTCTAAAATGGCGTTGATTAAATTTACAAAATACAATGGTGCATAGGGCAGTAAAAAGAGCAAGGTACAAAACAAATATCAGCGTGATAAAGGTTGATAATAAAAAATTAACATGACCATAGTTATGCACACTAATCCCGACCCAGGATATGCCACATCCAAAAAATCCCATACCAAAACTTAAACCAATTAAAGCGGGATTGCGTAAGGATTGATGACTTAATTGATGATAAAACAAGGCCATCACCACCACTATAAGACCTGATAGATGAAAAGGGGCAAACCCAAGTGGCATGATAAGCCCTAAAATAAAATAACCTATATAAGGTTTTAAGCGCTGAAAAATAAACATAAAGAGCAGTTGTGTGAACATCAAAGTATGAAAATCAATCATATCGAATTTGACTTCATTAGTGTAGGATGAAGCTTTGATCAGCGGCTATAAGGATAGAGATGCAAAATATTATGGTCATAGGAGCCGGTAAAATTGGCAGTTTGATTGCATGCCTGTTGAATTTGCACACCAAAGACTGCATTTTTTTGGCAGATATCTCGTTTGAAACTACAGAAGTAAAAAAGCTCTTAGCGCATTTACCTAACATTCAAGCCATTTCACTTGATGTTACGGATGAAAAAGCCACTGCAGATAGCTTAAAAAACAACAAAATAACCGCGGTTATCTCAAGTCTGCCTTTTTATCTTAATTTACATGTCGCACGAGCGGCATCGCAGGCAAAAGTTACTTACTTTGATTTAACTGAAGATACTCATGTTACCGAGCAAATTGGTCATTTAGCTCAATCGACACAAAACATATTTGTGCCACAATGTGGTTTGGCGCCAGGTTTTGTTGGAATTGTGGCGCATGACTTGATTGAGCAGTTTGATGAATGTTTACACGCCCATCTGCGTGTTGGGGCACTACCACAATTTAGTCGTCATCTTTTGCACTATAGTCTTACTTGGTCTACAGAGGGCGTTATCAATGAATATGGCAATCTGTGTGAAGCCATTGAAAATGGTAATGTAACCACAGTTAAACCGTTAGAAGGTTTAGAGCCGCTTGAATTAGATGGTGATGTTTATGAGGCGTTTAATACGTCAGGTGGCTTAGGCAGCCTCACAAAATTATATCAAAATAAAATCCAAACACTTAATTACAAAACCATTCGCTACCCAGGTCACAATGAGAAAATACGTTTTTTAATGAACGACCTAAAACTTAATGATGACCGTAAAACGCTTAAAGCAATTCTTGAAAAAGCGCTACCGCGCACCTATCAAGATGTTGTGTTAATTTATGTCAATGCTCAAGGTATTGAGCAGGATGTTTTGATAGAAAAAAGTTATGTTAAAAAAATCTATCCACAATCCATTCATGCGCTTAATTGGTCAGCTATTCAAGTTGCAACTGCGGCAGGAGTTTGTGCAGTTATGGAAACCGTTTTAAAGGATAAAAGTTTAAAAGGTTTGGTATTACAAGAACAAATCAGTTTAAAAGCAGTACTTGCCAGCTCTTTTGGTCAATATTTTGCTTGAAAAAGGAGATATCATGCATTGTTTGGAAAAATTAAATTTAGACCAACTAAACATTGGTGCTTATGCCGGTAATCAGTGGGAAGCAGCGCCCACAGCCAGTAAACTTGTATCCTATAATCCCGCAACAGGCGAGGAAATTGCCGCTATTTACCCATGTTCAGCCGAATCGATGGCTAAAATATTAGATTATGCCCAAGAAGCTGCCCACATTTGGCGTCAATATCCTGCACCTAAACGTGGGGAAATTGTACGCCAAATCGGTCAATTGCTTCGTGAAAAAAAAGATGCACTAGGCAGTCTAGTGGCTTTAGAGATGGGGAAATCGAAAGTAGAGGGTGATGGTGAAGTGCAAGAAATGATTGATATTGCTGATTTTGCGCTCGGTCAATCACGCATGCTTTATGGCAAGACCATGCATTCAGAGCGTCCTAACCATCGCATGTATGAACAGTGGCATCCCTATGGAATTGTAGGGGTTATTTCTGCTTTTAATTTTCCAGTGGCTGTATGGGCGTGGAATGCTTTTATAGCGGCTATATGCGGTAATGTAACTGTTTGGAAACCATCGACTAAAACACCTTTGTGCGCTGTTGCTGTACAATTGATTTGTAACGAAGTTTTAGCAAAAAATAATCTACCCGCTATTTTTAATTTGGTTATTCCAACTGAACATGATGTGGCTCATCAACTTGTGATGGATAAACGTGTACCTTTATTATCTTTTACAGGTTCTACTGCTGTTGGCAAAAAAATAGCCCAACAAGTTGCAGCTCGTCTAGGTCAGACTATTTTGGAATTAGGTGGTAATAATGCTATCATTTTGGACAAAAGTGCTGATTTAGCCCTTGCTATTCCGGCCATTGTGTTCGGGGCAGTGGGAACTGCCGGTCAGCGATGCACAAGCACACGCCGCCTACTCATTCATGAATCGTTATTTGATGAAGTATTAGACAAACTTAAAAAAGCTTATCAACAAGTTACAATTGGTAACCCGCTTGATACTCAAAATTTAATGGGGCCATTGATAGACCAGCAGGCTGTCAATCAATTTAAGCAGACCATTCATTCAATAAAAGTTGCTGGCGGTCATATTATTTTTGGTGGCGAAGTAATAGAGCAAGCAGGTTATTTCGTTCAGCCCACCATTGTTAGTCAACTTAAGCCAACCGATGCTATTGTACAAAGTGAAACATTTGCACCTATTTTGTATGTTATGTCTTTTCAATCTATGGACCAAGCACTTCAAGTTCATAATAACGTACCACAAGGATTATCCTCGGCAATTTTTACTAATGAGCTCAAACACGCTGAGTATTTCTTAAGCGCATTAGGAAGTGATTGTGGTATTGCCAATGTGAACATTGGTACTTCAGGCGCTGAGATTGGCGGTGCTTTTGGAGGTGAAAAAGAAACAGGTGGTGGTCGGGAAGCCGGTTCTGATGCTTGGAAGGCTTATATGCGGCGTCAGACAACTACGATTAATTGGGGGGATATTGTGCCATTAGCGCAGGGAATTGAATTCAATCTTAAATAGCTTTTTTAAAATTGACATATGGCAAGCCTAACTGAAAGTAAGGGTATATCTATTTCTCGCATGCTTGGTAACTCAATAAGCCGCAAGCTCAAGCCGTGATGCCCTAGATGCATTTGCGGCACCACATGAATATTTTTTTTGATTTGTAATGATATTAAATGACACGAAGCTATTTTTTGCATGGGATGATGAAAAAAACCTTGTCTGACTTCAATGGTGTGAAAGATTGATTGCTCGCTAAGTAATATTGCATAAAAATCGACAGTACTGCTCAATGTTTCAAGCGTCATAAGCCAATTTTTAAGATAGTTTTGCCTTGTTTCTTCCGACCAATTTAACCAGGAAAGAAGCTCAAATGGACAGGGCTCTTGGCAGGATGTAAGTTTATAGTTTCGAATGGCCTGTAAAAAGGGGTCAGTATTAATTGCTTGATTAAAAAAATTGGCGCAATTTGTTAATTTTTGAATTTGATTTTGTAGTTTAAGTTCAGTTGATGAAGATATAACAAGATTTTTTTTTTGAATAAGGTGTTCAATACGCATTAATTCTTTAAGAAAACGACTTTTAAGTTCAGGTTTTTCAGTAAGCTGTCCTATTTCTACTAAATTAATTAAAGCGGCGCGGTGAATGATGGCATGGTCTTTATTTAACGACTCTGCGATGGTGTTTAATAAAAATTTTAAACGCAGCGTAATTTTTGATAAATAATGGGTCGCTAACTCAAATGTAATGCTATCAGTCATGCAGTCAATCCTTTAGTCATGGCATAGATAGCTCTCACCTTATCACCAAATCCTTATTTAGAAAAACTTTTAAAAATGATTTTGAGCTAAAAATGTATATTTTTCATATAAATGTGTAATGTCATGCTTAAGTTTATTTTTATCAGCTGAATTGATAATAATATCATCGGCTACCTGACGGCGCACGTGCTCGCTTGGCTGCAAAGCCATCATTGCTTGAGCTTGCTTTATTGTGCAGCCATCACGCATCAAAAGACGTTGTAATTGAATATCGCTTGGCACGAGTAAGACTAAAATTCGATTAAGATAAGGATAATCAGCGCGATTTAATAAAAGCGGAATTTCAACAACAGTTAAATCTGATGTATTATTTTGTATAAAATGTTGAATTTCAAGTCTAATTAATGGGTGTAGTAGCGATTCAAGCCATATTCTTTCAAGCGAATTTTGCGAAATAATCTCGCGTAATAAAGTACGATTAAGTTCATTATCATCCTTTAAGATATGCGTTGAAAAATGCTGAACAATTTTATGCCATGCAGGTTGTCCGGCTACTGTTAATGTGCGAGCAATTATATCAGCGCTTATGGTTTTAGCCCCTAAAGCTTTAAAAAAATTTAAAGCTTGAGATTTACCGCACGCAATATTACCCGTTATACCGACACTATACATGGCTAAGTTTGTTTTACCGGAAATATAACCGTCTTGCATAATATAGGATAGGTATAACATGTATCAGGAAGAGGGCTTTGATTTTGACAGTAGCGTTTGGCGGCCATCAATGCTTTAGCAGGCGTTCGGTAGGTATTACCCACCCAGGCTGTGGCTAATTTATCAATAGCCACACATTGAAAGCCAGCAGTCGTTAAAAGCTTAGAATCATAAGCTGTGCAAGATGCTTGACTTACGCTACAGCTAAACGGTAGATGACTATTTTTCTTGCAAGCATCAAAAGCACGGTTAAGTGCGATTTGTTCATGGTATCCTGTTGCTTGCCAACTGTGATGATAACGATCTTCTGCTACACATAGCCAGTTATGGTTAGCGCTTGCATGATGAGTAAGTACACACAATCCTATAAATAAAACACATTGCTTCATCTTGATTACCTTGTATTATGAGTTTGAATAAATGTTTTAAATAAGTGAAATACTAAAGGTTTGGTGTAAAACCATCCTTGAAGTAGTTTGACACCCTTTTGCGCTAAATAATCACATTGAGCCTTATGTTCAACACCTTCTGCGACAATATTTAAATCAAGTAAATTAGCCATTTCAATAATTGTACTACTTAATACTTCAGTTACAGCGCCTGTACCAATTGAATGTACAAAAAGTTTATCAATTTTTAAATAGTTAAATGGAAATGTATGTAAATAGTTAATATTAGACTGCCCTGTACCAAAATCATCGATAGCTAAGTGAAAGCCTTTTTGGCGTAATTGTTGCATGCGCTCAAGAATGGCTGAATCTGTATGGTTAAATAATTCCCGCTCAGTTAATTCGAGCATGATTTGTGCGGGATTAATCCCAAATTCAGCACATAACTTGTAAAAATCCTCAAAAAAATGGGAGGAATAAAAATGCCTAGGTGCAATATTAAAACTTAGATAAAAAAATGGGTAAGCAGACAGCATCGATTTGGTTTCGTTAAAAACATGCTCTACAAGTTGTAGGGTTATTGGTACTATTAAACCAGTTTTTTCGGCCTCATCAATAAATTGCTCGGGATTAATAATCGTACCATCAGAGGTTTTCCATCGTACAAGGACTTCAGCCGCACTAAATTTTTGTAACTCATTGTTCCATATGGCCTGATATACCGGGTAAAATTGCTTTTTTTGTAGTGCCACACTCAAAGCATAACTAAGTGATATACGATAACGCAAAATGCGGCGACAATAAGAATATAAAATAATTGATGTGAATAAAATGGGTAGTGCAACCTTTAAAGCGTTTATCAATATTTGTTTGGAAAATGTAAATCGAGGTGGGTAAGCAATTAGTGTTAGTTGACTTAAGCGATGCAAATTGATTTCTTGTGGTTGATAAAAATACGACATGTTAAATGTATGATAACCAGGGTCGCCCATCGATAACAGCATTTTTTTTTGAATCTCATCATAAAGACCAATATAGACAAATTGATGTGTGAAGTTATTAATCATATCAATAAGCACAGATTTTAAAATGATGACGCCAATTACAGAATCATTAAACTTTTTTTGTAAAATAAAAAAAGGTTTATCAGGATGACTTAGCAGTTGGTAAGGCCCAAGTAATGCCACGACATTTTGTTGAGCAGGTAAAATATACCGCTGATTATTTGAAGCACCACTTGAGCATAATACGCGATAATGTGAATCAGCAATCACAATGCCAGATATAGTAGGATTATCAAACAACATGGCTCGTATGGTTGATTGATGAGCATTACAGCTATCAGTATTTATTTTTTTAAAGGCTAAAATTTGAATCGTATCAAGCAAATCACTGGTGTAATTATTAAGATGATAAGCCAAAAGATGGGCTTCAATTTGATAATCACGTTTATTATCTACGTGGGTTTCATGCCATTGTAAACATAAAATAGCTCCCAAACAGATAAGGGTGAAAAACAACCATATAGCTAAAAAATTACGCTCAACACGGTTTCCTTGTTTTAAGAAGGGCATGATTTATTAGGTTCGATATAAGTCATATATTGAGTTTAGAGTGATTTCGGCTAAATGGGTAATGTGTTCACAAGATGTGTTGAGAGGCGGTAACCAGTACAAAGTCTGATTGATAGGACGCAGTAGGGCACCATGTTTTAAAGCGTATTGAGCAAAGCGCTGCCCTAAGTGTGGTTTATGATCATTTTCTAATTCACCAGCAACCATGCAGCCAAGCGCGCGTATATTTGTAATTTTACCAGTCGTAGCTGCAATATCATGAAAAAATTGCAACATTTTTTGACTAATTATTCTTGTGTGCTGCAAAACATGCTCTTGTTCTATGCTTTGAAGTGTAGCAAGTGCGGCGCTTACGGCTAAAGCGTGACCACTGTAGGTATGGGAGTGCAAAAAAGGCGGGTGAGTTTTATTATCATAAAACAGTTGAAAAATTGATGTATCAATAAGCACACAGCTAAGGGGTAATGTACCGCTGGTCAAACCTTTAGATAAACAAATTATATCAGCGGTTATATTTAAATGGTCTGCTGCAAGCCAGGTGCCAGTTCGCCCAATACCCGTCATAATCTCATCAAAAATAATGTATAAATCATTTGATTTAGCCCATAAACAAATTTTTTCTAAAAAATAACGGCTATAACAATACATACCAGCAGCTCCTTGAATCAATGGCTCTACAATAAGGGCACAGCATTGCTGCTTAATCATTTCTAAATAAGGTAATATTGTTTGCCAGTGTTGATTTATTTCAGCTATATCAGAATTCAATGGACAAGACCCATAAGGACCTGGGTCAATGAAATGGGTTTTAACTCCCAATCCACTATAAGGCTTACTATGGCATTCGACATCACTCACACTCATAGTGCCCAATGTTTCACCGTGATAACCATTTTTCAAAGCAATAAATTCTTGACGTGCCTGACCTTTAATTTGACTAGCGTGTAAGGCTAATTTAAGGGCAATTTCAACAGCAGATGAACCATCGCTGGCAAAATATACGTGTGCTTTACCTGATATTTTTGCCAGTTTTTCACCCAAAGATACAATCGCCGGATGCGTCGTATTAGCACCAATGACATGTTCGAATTGACTAAGCTGTTTTTTTATTGCAGATATAACGGCAGGGTGGTGATGTCCCAGTGATTTACACCACCAACTTGAAATGCCATCAAGTATTTGGCCATGGTTTGTGTAAATCAGGCTACCTTTTGCCTTATTCACTATAATAGGTGGGTAAGATTTAAAATCTTGCATGCGGCTACAAGGATGCCAAATGTGTCTTAAATCACGAGCGATTAATTTATCTGTGTTAACCATAAATTTTAAAATAAGTTGACAACGGGTGAGCGCACTTTATCATGTCACTCTATATTTACAATATAAAAAATAATATGAATCAATTAACCCCTAATTGGACATTAGAAAGCATCAAAACCATTTATACCCAGCCTTTTCACGATCTGATGTATAATGCCCACACTATCCATCGTGCGCATCACCAACCAAATCATCTAGAAGTAGCGACTCTTTTAAGTATTAAGACAGGCGCTTGTCCTGAAGACTGTGGTTATTGCTCGCAAAGCGGTTTAGTGAAAACACATGTGGAAAAAGAAAAACTTTTAAGCTTAACGCAAGTTTTACAAAATGCTAAAGATGCTAAAGCTCGTGGGGCAAAACGTTTTTGTATGGGTGCTGCATGGCGTTTAGTGCCTGATAAAGCCATGCCTGAATTAAAATGTATGATAGAAGGAGTCAAAGCATTAGGTTTGGAAACCTGTATGACATTAGGTATGCTTACTAAACAACAGGCTGTTGAACTTAAAGAAGCTGGTCTTGATTTCTATAATCATAATATTGATACATCGCCTACCTACTATAAGAAAGTTGTTACCACAAGAACCTTCGAAGCACGTCTAGACACTATCAATCATGTTCGCGAAGCTGGTATTCAAGTTTGCTGTGGTGGCATTGTTGGATTAGGTGAAACTCCTTTAGATAGAATGGAATTTCTTTTAACACTAGCCAATATGTCACCTCCGCCGGAAAGTGTACCAATCAATCGTTTAATTCCAGTAAAAGGAACCCGTTTAGCTGATACACCTGAAGTAGAAGGCATTGAATTAGTCAGAACCATTGCCACAGCGCGCATTACTATGCCTAAAAGTATGATTCGCTTAACAGCCGGTCGCACAGAGATGAGTGATGAATTACAAGCCTTGTGTTTTTTTTGTGGCGCTAACTCCGTTTTTATTGGTGATAAACTTTTAACAGAAGCGAATCCTAAAACCCACAAAGATAAAAATTTATTTAAAAAATTAGGGCTCGTAGCATTCCATGACAACTTTTAACACAATACTCACGAGTAAACTTAAGGCTTTAGATAAGCAACATTTAAAACGCTCGCGCATGCCTTTAAAGCTATCAGCCGAACAATTAAATTTCACTTCCAATGATTATTTATCACTAGGTGCTAATAAGGCATTGCGTCAACATTATATAGATGGTTTTACCAATTACCCGATAGGCAGTGGGGCATCAATGACAGTATCTGGCTATCATCCTTTGCATCAAACGCTTGAACAAAATTTTGCTTCGTACACTCAGTGCGATAGCGCTTTACTCTTTAATTCGGGGTTTAGCGCTAATTTGAGTATTATGAATTTAATGGCTTATCTTCAAAGCCAAGCATTGGTTGATAAATCTTGCCATGCTTCTATCTACGATGGCTTAAAAGCTTCTAATATAAAATATCAACGATTTGCTCATAATTCCATTCAACATTTATTATCTAAAATAGACCATAATCAAACACTCAAACTAATTTTAACAGAAGGTGTATTTAGTATAAGTGGGCAAATAAGTGAATTAAATTTGTTTCGTTCAGTTTGTCAAAAAAACACCTATATCAAATGTTTTGTTGACGAAGCGCATGCGTTTGGCGTGTTAGGACCTCACGGACTCGGAGCAACTGCCTATTTTAATTTAAAGCAAGATACCGTTCCTTTGCGTATGATAGCTTTTGGTAAAGCACTTAATTGCCAAGGAGCAGTTGTTGTTGGAGAAAAGCTATGGATTGAAGCACTTTATCAGTGTGCTCGTAGCAATATATATACTACAGCGATAAGTCCCGCTTTAACTTGGGGATTAATTCATGCATTAGAGTTCGTTATGGCAGCTGATGATAAGCGTTGTCAATTAAATAATATTATTCGCTATTTTCATGAAAATGTAATTTGTTCACCGTTATCATGGAGCGCATCGCAAACCGCAATTCAGCAGCTTAAACTGGGTTGTCCTGTTAAAGCTTTGAGATATGCAGAAGAACTTAATAAGGTAGGTATTTTATGTTATCCCATGCGCTACCCAACTCTATCAAAACCTGATACAGGGTTAAGAATTGTTTTAAACGCAGACCACAAACCTAAAGATATTGAACTTTTATTCCATCATTTACATCGTTTACATGACTTTATCCATTAAAAAAATAGGTTTGAATGGTCCTGCACTTGTTCTATTTCATGGCTGGGGTTTTGACAGCCAGATTTGGTTTACTTTTGCCAACCAACTTAAAACTAAATTTCAACTGTATTTAGTTGACCTTCCAGGTTTTGGCCAAACTAGTATGATGCATTTTGATTCATTTCAAAATTTATTATTAGATTCATTACCTACAAAATTTTCACTCGTAGGGTGGTCAATGGGTGGGTTGTATACAACAAAGTTAGCTTTTAATCATCCCAGTCGCATACAATATCTTATCAACATAGCATCTTCACCTTGTTTTATTGAACAAAAGCAATGGCCTGGTATTAAACCAATGGTGCTAGAAAAGTTTGCACAATCGTTAAAGCAAAATACTGATAGAACAGTCAATCAATTTGTGCAACTGCAATTAGGTAAACATATAAAATTAAATCATCATTATGCTAGCACTCGGTTAGGGCTAGAAAATGGCTTATTGATGCTAGAATCTTGGGATTTACGCACACAATTAGACAAATTAACGCTTCCTGTTTACTATTTATTTGGTCGCCTTGATGCCATTGTGCCACATGCGGTGTTTCGTGTGATGCGTGTGCGTTACCCGCAGTTTAAATTACTTTTATTTAGGCAATCAGCGCATATGCCTTTTATAACCGAACAACAGGCATGTTTGGATTTTTTTTATTCTTTATTAGGTTAATTACGTTATGTCTAACCAAAATAGTGTTTTAGTTATTTCTTCAGCTTATTATGCAACACTTGCTAAAAAGCATTTACAACAATGCGAACAATTTTTACAACATTCTTGTTTAACATATGATATTGAGCACGTTAAAGCAGGTGCCTATGAATTACCTGCTGTGCTCTTGCAATTTGAAAAACATCGACCTTATCGTGGTTATTTGTTATTAGGATTGGTATTAGAGGGTAGCACTGATCACTATCAATTTATTTGGCAACACTTAAAAGAATGTTTTATCCAATTTACCTTACAAGGTAAATTTTTTGGCAATGCGATTGTTACTGCTTCAACACACGCTCTTTTAACAGAGCGTGTCGAACAAGGTCATCGCGCCAAAGAAGCGGTAGAAGCTTTAAATTATTTATTAAATCTTAATAAAAAAATTAAGATTTAATCCTTACCTTTACTAGATTTTGGAGTAAGAGGTAATGGATCGCTGGCTGGAAAAGTATCCTCTAAGTTTTCATCCAATTGTTTGCTTTTTTCTGTTTGGTCTTTTTTAGGTGGGTTTTTATCTGTCATAATTATCCTTTTTTTAATCACTTAATATTAACTTAATATAATTATTTTAAAATGTAAACTACATAACTTTTAAGGACCCGCTATGCCTAAACCCGCAAATAACAAAAATTTTTATGATAATTGGAAAGAGCAAATCGATGCTTACTGGAAAAATCATAATTTAGATAGCGAGGATAGAAAGAATAATAAAAATAAATTGATTATCAAACATACCCCTGAACCTACACCAAATGATCTTAAGCCCAAACCACAAATTTTATTCACTATTATCAAAGAAAATGGAGAATATTATTATCAAGAAGGTGAAGTTGACGAAGATAAACAGCTCATTACTCGAGAAACATTAGAATATTCAGCAAAAAAGAATAACGAATATGAAAATAAACACGAAGCAGTGGGTTTGTTATTTAAGTTTTTCTATCAAGATAATCAAAAACATCGAAGTCGATTTTGGCCACGAATGGTCACGCTTTTATTATCTGGAAGTATTGGCGGATTATTAGGCCTTATTGTTGGGCTTTTAGGGACTGCTGCAATTATTGCAGGGTCTGTGGCCATCCCTCTTACAGCCGTTAGTTTTGCTATTTCAGCACCAATATTTGTACCCATCTTAGTTGCTGTAGCTGTAGGATTATTGGCTACCTTTGCCACTTATAAAGGACTTACAGCACTCTACCGGCCTGATATTATGCCACACCCATTTGATAATAATTTAAAGCCTCCTAAAACACATTATCGCAAAAGCTTGTGGCGTTATTTATTACTATCACCACTATCAATGATAAATAACGCAGCTAAATGGCTCGCACGTAGCATCATCGTCGATACTGTACTTTTTAAGTATACGGTGGGCTTGATCATCGCGTTTATTGCCAATAAGGGTAACAAATACTACCAAGTGCCTGCACAAAATCTAACAGGCATTTTATCCAATCTTATATTCGTTGGCGGCACCGAACCAATAAATATTGTTAAAAAAGATAATGAATTAACTGATAAGGATGATATTTTGCTCGGGCCAATATTAAGTGAACAATACCGACAATTTATAGAATTTAAAAAAGAAAAAGAAGCAAAATTTGCGCGTTATCATGTAAGAGTTAATAACGAGACGTTTCTTACTTGCTATCGCGCGAATAATTACGACGCTATTAAACAATATAATCAGGCGAATACAAATAAGACACCAATAGATGTGCCTGATACAGCTAGTGATGATATAAAAAGCGAAAATGCTAAAAAAGAAGTGGTTATTTATTTTTGTGGTAATAGTTCAGGCGGACCACAACTTGCTGATGAAGCCCTAAAGCGATTAAAAAAACGTGCAAAAGTACTTCATGATCAACATGGGGATTCATTAGAACCAACCGTATTAGAAACCATTATTTTTAGTTATCCAGGTGTATTAAACAGCACAGGACAAGTTACTAAAGCCGACCACTTGCTGCAATCAACCATTGCGGTTGTCAATAATTTACTTGATGAAGGGTATAATATTAATAATATTCATTTGGATGGTATGTCACTTGGTGGCGCGAATGAAATTCATTTGGCTTATTATTTTGAACAACGTGGCGCTCAATTTAAAACGGTGATTGCTTCACGAACGTTTTCCTCGACCCTTGCCACTGGTATGCATTATGTGTCTACATTACCTATTGTGGGCCAGCCTTTATGTTATGCCTTATTACCTTTTATTGCTTTTGGACTTTGGGCTGTGAACTGGCAAATGTTCTCCGATTTTAAATACTGGTCACTTAACTCGGACAAAAAATGGTTTTTTACAGCACAATCACCAGGCAAAGTTAATCAATATTTTCAAGCGAATCCAACTGAAGGCACTTCAAGTCAAGATTTAGTTTTACCTACTAAAAGTGGTGGACTTTATTTTGGGCCAATTATGCGATTAGAGCGCTTTTGTAAGAAGCTTTATTTTGTTCTATCTGGTAATGCTTGGGAATATAAAAAAATAAATAATGCTCATAAACTTTTACCTGTGCAACGAAAGGAAAGTAACGAAGATGAAATTAGTGTAGAAGATAAAGCTACACTACATTATGTCCCGGGCATGGAAGTACATAGTGAAATGCCACATGGTGGGAAAAATGAAAATAAAATATATCTTGCTGTTAGAGGAACTAAAAAAAGTTTACCTATCGGTAAAATTTCTCAAGTTAGTTACAATAGTATAGATACTAAAGGTGAGGAATATCCTATTCTTTGTTCTCAGAGGGATGCAATTGAATATATGACACGAGGAGGTATTGGTTTGTTTAAGAATAGAGTTAAACAAACAGCTTCTTCAATTTCTACTCAACAAAGCGTATTAGGTAGTCAACCACATCAATGAAATCATTTTTTATTACTGGTACGGATACCGATTGCGGTAAAACGTATGTCACCTGTGCGCTTTTAAATTGGCTTAAAACGCAGCATTATCAAGCTCGCGCGCTAAAGCCTGTGGCGACCGGTACAAAATTTGTGAAAGGACGGCGTACCAACGATGATATAGAGCAGCTGATGCAGGCAAATCATGATTCGACTGAAATTATCCATCAGTCGCTTTTTGATGAGCCTATATCGCCTCATCTGGCTGCACATTTTGCGGGTAATATGATTTGCATTGATGAGGTTATTCGTTTTTGTCAAAGTTTCGCTCCAGTAGACTATCAATTCATTGAGGGGGCTGGGGGCATGCTGGTACCTTTAAATGAACAAGAAACTTGGCTTGATTTTGTGCAAAAAATGCAAATACCTATTATTTTGGTCGTAGGTATTCGATTAGGGTGTATCAATCATGCCTTATTAACCGACTCTCTTTTTAAACAATACAAACTTAATTGCCGGGGATGGATAGCGAATTGCATTGATAAACAGACACTTTATCAGCATGAAATTATTAATACACTCAAAAATAAAATGAACTCAGCGTTTCTCACAAAAATTGAATATTATGGTATGATTGAGCATTTTAATTTACCGTAAATTTTTCGGAGAAAAGCTGTGCCAATTTATGAATACGAATGTTCTAATTGTCATCAAACCTTTGATTTAATTCAAAAAATAAGTGATAAGCCTGTGACACAATGCCCTAATTGTTTACAGCACTCAGCAATCCGATTGGTTTCAGCTGCAGGATTTCAATTAAAGGGCAATGGTTGGTATGTCACTGATTTCAAAAATAAACCTCAAGATAACAAGTCCCACACTCAATCAAAGTCTGAGAAAAAAGACAATGCATCCGCTAAAAATACGACTCAAACCAAACCAACATCTTCTAATTCGACTGAAAAATAAATAGTACATTTTAAACCAACAATAGGCTTTGATTATGCGCTCTCATTACAGCACAGATATTGATGAAAATTTTATAGATAATACCGTCACATTATGTGGTTGGGTTCATAACCGTCGTGACCATGGGGGCGTTATTTTTTTAGACATTCGTGATAAACACGGTTTAATTCAGGTCGTTTATGAACCAGAACTTACCGATGTATTTAAATTGGCTGAGTCTTTACGACACGAATTTGTTATAAGTCTTAAAGGTGTGGTACGTCCTCGTCCTGATGGTATGGTAAACCACGCAATGCCAACTGGTAAAATTGAGGTGGTTGGGCGAACGCTTAGTATTTTAAACCACGCCAAAACGCCACCTTTTTTACCAGATGATTATCAAATCGTAAGTGAAGATATTCGATATCGTCATCGTTATATCGACTTAAGACGCAAAGACATGCAACGAAATTTGCAACTTCGACATCAGTTAGTTAGCTGCATCAGACAATTCCTAAATGAACAAGATTTTCTTGATATTGAAACACCAATGTTAACCAAAGCAACCCCTGAAGGTGCGCGTGATTATTTGGTACCCTCAAGAGTACATCCTGGTGAATTTTATGCACTACCGCAATCACCGCAGCTATTCAAGCAGCTATTGATGATGTCAGGCTTTGATAAATATTATCAGATTGTTCGCTGTTTCCGTGATGAGGACTTAAGAGCCGATAGGCAACCTGAGTTTACGCAACTTGATATCGAAATGGCATTTATTGAACAACATAATATTCAGCACCTTATTGAAAGCTTATTAAAGAAAGTATTTAAAAATGTCTTAAATGTTAACTTACCTGAAACGATTCCCTCAATGAGTTATGCAGATGCCATGCATCGTTTTGGTAGTGACAAACCTGATTTACGTATACCACTTGAGCTTATTGATATTGCTGAACTAGTTAAACATACTGATTTTAGTGTTTTTGCCACAGCGGCAAATGATAAAGCATCCCGGGTGGTTGCGTTAAAATTGCCTAATGGCTGTAAGCTTACGCGTCGCGAGCTTGATGAATATGGTAAATTTGTTAGTATTTATGGCGCTAAGGGGCTAGCGTATATCAAGGTAAATCAACGCAACCAAGGATTAGCTGGTTTACAATCACCTATTCTTAAATTTTTAACTGAAGAAATCATTGAAGCTATCTTAGTTAAAACACAAGCTCAAACCGGGGATGTTGTTTTTTTTGGCGCAGGATTGGCTTCCATAGTTTATGATTCGATGGGTGCGCTTCGCGTTAAATTAGGTCATGATTGTCAACTTATCGAGCCTGGTTGGAAACCTGTATGGATTGTTGACTGGCCAATGTTCGAACAAGATACTGCGACCAACCAACTACAACCCATGCATCATCCGTTTACATCAGCCAAAGCATGCGCCATATCAGCCCTAAAAGAAAACCCGCTTGAAGCTAAAGCACAAGCCTATGATATTGTTATTAATGGCTATGAAATTGGCGGAGGTTCTATTCGCATTCATGACCCAGAAATGCAACAAGCAATATTTGACTTAATTGGTATTGATAAAATTAAAGCACAAGAAAAATTTGGCTTTTTATTAGATGCACTACAATATGGTTGCCCACCTCATGGCGGTATTGCGTTAGGTATTGACCGTTTGGCTATGATTTTAACGGGCTCGACATCGATACGTGATGTGATTGCCTTTCCTAAAACACAATCAGCAGCCTGCCTTTTAACCAATGCGCCCGCTAAAATAGATAATATGCAATTAAACGAATTACATATTCAACTCATGGAAGAGCATGTTAAATCTTAGAAAAGTAAGCCTTTTTTTAGCCTGCCTACTATTTATCGTTAGTATGCAGGTTTTTTGTACAGATACCACTGAAACCACCACCAAACTAATTACTTTTTTAACTGAAGAGCAAGATGTATTAAACTCATCATTAAACAATATTAAGATTTTACCGCCACCACATGACCAAACTCAGTATCAACAATTTAGTCAGGAGATTAGTGCGAATTTGGCGTTAAATAAAGCAAAAATCGCGAGTTTAGAAAGTTTTTTAATCAATCAAAAGAAAATACAAACAGATTACCAAGCTAAGATTAAACAACTGCAACAATTTCCTACCAAACCATCGTTTCAGATAAATACACAGCAAAAAATAGAACAGGTAACAGCTTTAAATAATACCACCACCAAAGCGATTGATTTAATTCAACATAATCTTAAATTAGCCAATCAGTATCAATCTTTATTGTTAGAACAAAAACGCGCTTTAAATTTATGGAAGTCCAAAGCATCGTTAAAAGAACATGCTAAAAAATTGTTGCTACAAGAGCAGAAACTTAATCAAGCATTAGAAACATTGTATGAAAATAGCATTGTTTTGCAAAAGAAAATCAAAGAGCAGGCGGGGTTTAACACCACCTATTACTTTGAGACACGACTGTTGCTTAATAACCAAGTGATTAATTTGACCCAACACAAAATTGCCGAACTAAATTTACAGCAAAAACTTGCCAATGCTGATTATCTGCTACTTAAATCTCCTAATATTAGAACTTTACAAAAAGTCACTGATACTTATAAAGATGCCATCAACCAGTTATCAAATATTGAACAAGCTTTAAAGAAAATTGCGCTGATGCTACAAAAGGAAAAAACGCACATTAAAGATAAAAAATTAAATTTTCAATTTTTATCTTTACTTAAAGTCATCCATTCGCGTATCGCTGGCATTATTATCCAAGAACAAACGCTGCAAGAAGATTTAGAAAACCACCAAATCGAATTAAAAAAACAACTTTCGGTGCGTCAAAGTTTATTTGAATATCGCGTTAAAAGTGGTTCAGCTATTGTATACCAGTTTGAACAAATTCCTACCCAGTTTTATCAATATTTAAAGTCACTTGCTATCAAGGTCAAAGATAATTATTTATGGCAAGACTTATTACCCTGTGTGCTAATTTGGTCGATATTGATTGCTGCAAGTTCAGGTTTTTTAAGTTTAAGTCGGCTGTTACAGCGTCTTACGCGTGATAAGGAGCGTTCAAGGTTATCAGGGCACTTATATGATGGTTTGCTCGTGGTCATTACCCGCAATATTCCGTTGGTTGCGAGTATCGCTTTATTATTCATCTTGTTTTATCTAAACAAAATACCCTATACCAATTACAAGTTATTATTTAATTTATTAGGTGTTTGGATCATTTTTAGAACACTAATTTTAATTGCACGTTTGAGTTTGATGGAGCGGGTAACCGATGTTTCTGGCAAAGATGTACGATTATATTATCGAATCAAATGGCTATTAATCATGGGTGGCATGATAAGTGCCTTTACTATTTTAAGTTATCAATTACCGTTATCACTTTTGCTGCAAGATATTTTTAATCGATTATTCATGCTGTTTCTGGTGTCTGTTTCTTTGGTTATTTGGAAAAGTCGTGAAGCAATTCACTATATTTTATATCCTTTTCTCAAAGTACAAAAACGTTATATTAAAAATGCTATTTTGCTATTAGTCATTTTAACGCCGCTCACCTTGTTTATAATTGCCATCATTGGTTTGATAGGGTATCTCAATTTAGCCTGGACCATGAGCAGCTATCAGATGCAAATTGTGGCTATAATTATTAGCTTTATTATTTTACGTGGTTTAATCACCGATGCTTTAGAATTAATTTCAGAATGGATGATTTCATCACTTAAAAGTGGTTGGTTATGGATAGAGGTATTTCTAAAACCAATTGATAATGCGCTTAAAGTTATTATTGTACTTACCGCATGTTACGCCTTGTTCTGGTTATTTGACTGGCGCGCGGGTACTAGCATTCTCTCATCACTACAGCAAATCGGTAATTATCCTTTACTTAATTTATCGGGTATTTACATCACGTCTTTGAGCATTGTCGAATTTTTAGTGTTAGCATCTATTTTTTTGTGGGTTTCAAAATGGACACGTGAATGTTGCTATCGCTGGGTATTTCGTGATGCCCGTGATGCAGGGATTCGCAATAGCTTATCTGTATTTACCCAATATGCTGTTATTTTAATCGGTGGGTTTTTAACGCTTAGAGTCTTAGGTTTAGATTTTAGCGGTATGTCAATGATTGTCGGCGGGCTTGCGGTAGGATTGGGGTTTGGTCTGCGTGATTTTGCCAGTAATGTCGTTGGGGGATTGATGTTACTTATTGAGCGCCCGGTACGTGAAGGTGATTTAATTACTCTGGGCGGCTATGAAGGGCAAGTATCGCATATTGGTATTCGCTCAATGCGGGTGTGTTCTTGGGATAATACCGAAGTTTTAATTCCTAATGCTGAAACTTTTAATAAACCTTTTACTAATTGGACCCACCAAAATAACATTGTACGTACTGTTATTCCTATACGAGTGAGCCGTGCCGACGACCCAGTGATAATTCAACAACTTATACTAAAAGTATTGTCTTTAATGCCAGAAATTGTAGATAGCCCCCCATCGCAAGTATTTTTAGCTAAAATTGATGAAGCGTTGCTTAGTTTTGAAATACGTTATTTTATCAATGTACAGTTAAATAACTTATTTGACATCCGTTCTAGGGTCTTATTTGCCATCATGGCACAGTTTAAAGCAGCAGGCGTTAAAGCGCCCATACCACCTTTTAATGTCAAATTAACCGAAGAAGAACGAGAAAGTCTTGCTCAGATCATCACCCAAGACAAAAGCTGAATTATTAACACGCTGTGAAGCTTTGCAAGGTCTAACTTTTGCGCAATTAAGCATGCATAGCCAGCTACCCATTCCATTAGAAGCTCACCAACGTAAAGGCTGGCTTGGTATGGCAGTTGAAAAAATGTTAGGTGCTAGTGCGGGTAATAAATCACTGCCTGATTTTCCAGAACTTGATATTGAACTTAAAACCATTCCACTTAATCAAAAAAAACAACCTGCTGAATCAACATTTCTAACCAGTATTTCACTTTTAACCATTCACCAAGAAACTTGGATGACCTCCTGTTGTTATGCCAAGCTCAAATGTATTTTGTGGTTACCTGTAGAGGGATGCAGCTCGATTGATTTTTATACTCGCCGTATTGGGCGCGCGGTATTATGGGAACCGAATGCCACACAAAAACGCATTCTAGAACAAGACTGGCTTGAGTTGACCACGCTTATCACTACAGGAAATTTAGAAAAAATTGACGCAACGTTTGGTGAATATTTACAAATAAGGCCAAAGGGCGCCAATGCTAAATCTTTATGCTATGGCATTAACGATGAAGGTTGCAAAATTCTAACCATGCCACGCGCTTTTTATTTAAGAAGTCGCTTTACTAAAACTTTACTTTAAAGGCTCTTTGAAAATAAGTATGACCTATGATATAAATTTTAAAATTTTCATAACAAGGAATGATGGATGAAAAATATTTTGCTATTTTTAACTTTATTTGGCTCAAGCTGTATGCTTTTAGCGGCTAATCCACCGATTCAAACCAACTCCGAGCTAACTAAATTAAACGCGCAAATTCAAGGTCAAATTAAAACACTCCAACAACAGCAGCAGCAACAATTAAGCCAAGTTAATCAACAAGTGCAACAGCAAATCAAACAGCTACAGGTGGCGCTTGAAGCTGAGATAAAAACACTCCAGCAGCAAACGCAAACTCAATTAAAACAATTTCAAGTAGCCATTGAGCAACAAACCACTCAACTGCAAACACAAATTAATCAGCTTAAAAAATAACCATTTTAAATTTTTTGGCGATTAATCACACTACAAGCGGCTTGGTCTGTTGGAAAAACTGTCATTTCGGCTATGTTGACATGAGCAGGCCTGGTGACACAAAAAGCAATGGTCTCGGCGATATCAGTGGCGGTGAGCGGGGTAAAATCAGCATAGAAAGCTTGAGCGCGTGCTGTATCTTGCCAGCGTACAGTACTAAATTCAGTTTCAACCGCCCCTGGAGCAATTTCGCTCACCCGCAAAGGCGTGCCGAGTAAATCAAGTCGCAGTGATTTAGTAAGCGCTCGCACAGCATGTTTGGTGGCTGAATATATGTTGCCCTGAGGGTAGCAATCTTGACCAGCAATCGAGCCAATATTTACAATATGTCCTTTATTTCGCGCGATCATGCCTGGTAAAATCATGCGCGTTACGTAAAGCAAGCCTTTGATATTGGTGTCAATCATTACCTCCCAATTATCAATACATCCAGTTTGTATGGGGTCAGTGGCGCGCGCCAGCCCCGCATTATTTACCAAAATATCAATATCTTGCCAGGCATCGGGTAAATTATTACAGACCGTTTTGACTTGATCTAAACTCTGCACATCCATTTGCCGACACAAAACTTCGGTTTGATAGGTGTTTTGAATAGATTCGGCAAGCTTAGTTAGCTGCTTAATGCGTCTTGCGGTTATAATTAAATTTGCGCCCAAAGCGGCAAGCTTAATAGCCGTAGCCTCTCCAATGCCACTTGACGCACCCGTAATAAAAACCAAAGTATTTTTAAGTGGTAAATCTAAAGCCATAAATCATCCTTAAAAAAAGCCTCAGTATACTCTATGACTTAAAATGCGTCAGCACGTGCGTCTTCCCAGTGTGGCTTAAAACTTGCGGGGAGGGTTGCTTGTAATAAAGCACCCGCATCTAAATACTCATGGACTTCAGCCAGTGATTTAACACTTTGAGCGCTGACTCGTCGCATAAAATATTCAGGTTTTAAATCACTAGGATTCTCAAGCCCCATAGCACCAACTAATTCTAAAAAACTTTTCATGGTATTTTTATGAAAATTAGCGGCTCGCCATTTTTTTTCTTCAACCACCAAGCCACGCTGTAAGCGCCAGTTTTGGGTTGCAACACCTGTGGGGCAGGTATTAGCATCACATTGCTTAGATTGCACGCAACCCACAGACATCATCATGGCACGTGCGGCATTACACATATCAGCACCCAACGCAATTTTTTCAGCTAAATCAAATCCTGTAGCGACTTTTCCACTGGCAATGATGCGTATTTTATCGCGCAAATTCACGCCAACTAGCGCGTTATGTACAAACACTAATGCTGCTTCTAAAGGCTCACCCACATGATTGGTGTATTCAAGTGGGGCAGCCCCAGTGCCACCTTCAGCGCCATCTACCGTAATAAAATCAGGATAGATTTGCTCTTGTAACATGGCCTTACAAATGCTTAAAAATTCTTTTTTTCGACCAATGCATAATTTAAAACCCACAGGTTTTTGTTCAGATAAATGACGTAAACGTTTAATAAAATGCAGTAAACCAATTGGGGAGTCAAAAGCGGTATGTGCCGGAGGCGATATGACATTATGCCCCAAAGGCACTTTACGTACTTTGGCAATTTCAGCGGTTAGTTTAGCCGCTGGTAGAATACCACCGTGTGATGGTTTCGCACCCTGGGATAATTTAATTTCAATCATTTTAACTTGAGGTTTTAATGCTTCTGCTTGAAACTCTTTTTCATCAAAATGTCCTTCATCATCACGGCAACCAAAATACGCCGTGCCTATCTGAAAAATAATATCGCCACCTTGTAAATGATAAGGGCTTAAACCACCTTCACCAGTGTTTTGGGCAAAATGGCCTAATTGCGCACCTTTATTTAACGCCATGATGGCACGCGGCGATAATGAACCAAAACTCATCGCCGAAATATTCAACCTTGAAGCGCAATAAG